>JAHFAA010000018.1 GCA_023250775.1 Bdellovibrionales bacterium | reverse complement strand
TATTGATATTATTGTGTTGTAGTGCCTGGAGCAACGAGTCTCTCGACTCAAACACACTGGCGCAGTCTTATATTGAAAAAATTAAAAATTCTAACAGTGCCCTGGTGCAATTTACGAATGAAATACAGGACAAAAATGGCACAGTTTACCTGTTCGTTCAAGGCATCGAACTGGGGGATGGCAAACAATGGCTGCCCGCCCTGGATTTGGCCATCCAAAAAAAGGTCCGCTTTTATTTTCACAAAATTTACAACCGAAAAACGTTGGCAGGGAATGTGGCGCTCATCAAGGCATCCATTGCGCAAGTGCAACGATTACATGCAAAAAATCGGATCGAGATCATGGCCTATTCCGCCGGCGGTGCTGCGACCCTGGTGGCCTGGCGCGATCTTGAAAAGTCGAGGTCGAAAAAAATGCACCTTACCACCGTGGCCTCACCCATAAGCGGTTATGGCGCTCCAAAGATTTTCGTACCCATTGTTGATCTTTTCTTCGGTAACTATAATGGCAAACTTTCCCGTGGTCTGAAGTCAGAGCTGGACGGGCAACAGCTCACTCAGTGTCGCCATTTCGTCAATACGGACTGTTCCCTTGATCGCCATACCTGCCCACGCAGAGGAACGAAAAACTCCGAACTCCTCCCCCACATGCCTTGTGGCAATGACAAGGTGACTGAATTCTCCAATGAGACGCACGAAAGTATCGTTGTCCGAGCGGCTGAATTAATTATTGAGTAGCTCGAGCATGAGCCCATAGTGATCGGAGAGATTGGTTTCTAACTGCGGGCCACGGCCACCTCTTTGCACTGACCTTTTTTCCTTCATGATAAGCGAGGCCTTGAGCACTCGAGCTTTATCGATATTTTTTAGAAAAATATGATCAATCAAATTGCTGGCGTCAGTCGGTTTGCCGAAGGTATTTGAATTGCAGAAACTACAGGCCCGATACTCTGGCCAGGCAATCGGATCGAGATATCCAATGCCAACGAAATCCCAATAATTTTTTTCAAAATCCCCAACAATGTTTTGCTCGGGGAAAGTGGGGCCGAAGTTAAAATCACCCAGGATGGCCATGGGCTTTCCATTCGCCATTTGACTAATTTTTTCATCGATCAGCTTCATCTGCATGGCATTTTCCTCTTCCCAGTCATGAAAAGGGCCAGTGTAAGGCGCTGTCGTTTCAAAGTTTGGGGAAGGATGAGTGCAGCCAACAAAGAGCGGCCCGCCGGGAACATCAACTTCGGCGTAGAGAAAATCACGCCTAATCAAAGTCGACAGCGCGCGCATACTGGCGAGGCCATGGGTGCGAAAAGGATATTTGGAAAAAAGCATGATCCCATCACTCCCCTTGTACGTGAAGATATCGACTTTTTTAAAGGGGGAAAGCAGTCTCAGCATCGAGAGCATGGGATTTTTCCCCACCTGGGCCATCAGCGCCTGAGCACACTGCCGTTTGCTATTTTTCAGACTGTCGAGCGAAGAGCGGCAATCATTGATGACACAAGAGGTGAAGGCCTGACCGGCCAATCCCTTACATTTGGTTTGAAAACAGGTCACGATTTTGGGTTCGCCATCAGTGCTCTTTCCAAAGAGGTCAGAGATTTTACAAACAGGAGCGTGATCGGCCTTAACCTTTTCGATCTCGGGCACAATAGAATATGGAAACTGGGCCGCCATGGCGCGAGCGATCGCCTTACGATCTTTTTTATCCCACGCCTCTTGCATGCAAAAAATGTCCGCCGAAACTGTCGGCAAAGTTTTTTCCAGTTCCACTCGACGCTCGGAAGCGAGATCGACATATCCGTGGGCCAGACCAAGATTATAGGTGGCGAGCTTGAGAGAAGCATTGGGGGTTTGGGCGAAGAGATTAAAGGCCCAGGCAAAGAGTGCGATCAACATAAGTAAACCCTTAAAATATGGACTTAATTGAATAAGACAAGACCGAACTAAAAACCAGACGCCTTATATAATTTACCGAGTATTAGGTGACATAATCATGTGTTTTTTGGTAACACTCGGGGTTTTGAATTTCTCTCACACAAGGCGAATGAATGAAGGGAACAGTTTTTCAAGGAAGTTTGCAATTTCATGTTGAGATCGAGGGAGAGGCCTGGACACCGGGACAAACTCTGCGAGGTAAACTTCAAGTCACTAATCAAGGGACAAGTGCCGTCAATCTCGCTCAAGTCGGCATCACCTTGGCCTACGGCAATTACAAAAAGGTCAAGGCCAGTGACCCTAAGGCCTTCACCGCCGTCACCACCAAAACTTTCGACAGCGCAGCCGAGCTTGCGCCCGGCTCAACCAGCGAACTGACATGGTCCATTGTTCTCGAAGACACCGCCCCCATTACCGACAAGGCCGGTTCACTCTTCTTGGTTTTTGGAAATTTGAGCGACAAAACCAAAGGCGGGCATCTGCTCTTAACCGTCGGCCCTCGCCTCATTATCCAAGAGTATTTAAAAATTTTCGAAAACTTTTTCCGTTTCAAGGCCAAGGAGCTGAGGCAAAAAGACGATGCTATCCAAATTAAAATGGCGGCACCTTCTTCAAAAGAATTTTCCAGCACCGAAGGACTGCTTTTGTTCATCAAAAATCAGGCGGGGAATCTGGATCTCAAATATGAATTCACCATAAAGAAATTGGGCTACAAACAAGGTGGAGTGGAGCTAGAAAAAAATGAGCTGGTTTTCAATTACAACCTCGCTCACAAAGATTTCATGTTGGGCAAGGACATGATCGATCAGGACAAAATGCTGACGCATTTTAATGAAGTCTTAAACCAAGTCAAAATGAAAGCTAATTATTAAGAAGTTTCCGCACGTCCATCGGTCCTTCGTCGCTGAGCAACTGAGACAAAATGGGATCACGTAAAAGATCTGACAAATTCATCTCGATTCCATCAACTGTTGCTTTTAAAGCGACAGCACGAAATCCCTGAGAGTAATCAACCCAATGCTCATCGTGAATCACCGTGAGCGGCTGGATTATGGTTCCATCGCGCTCAAACCAACCGTAAATCGCCTCATGTTTGGGACGCTCAAGCAGTCGCTTGGTTAAAACATAATCTTTTTTATGGCCGGCGGTAAGGCAGTCGCAGGGATAGGCAATACCTCTCTTGCTAAGCTGCTGAAACAGAAAATCAGTATGCTCTAACGAAACGGCTGAAGTGGACATCAGCGGGCCAGAGGGCATGGTCTTGGCCCAGATTTTAAATTTCGCCTGCTGATAAATGAGATTGACCATTTTAACGGTAGGAATGAGAACCCCTAGAGATGCCATCACGCTTTTAGCAGAGGCAAATTGAATGGGGGCCCAAAAAAATTCGCGTTCATCACCGAGCTGTAGATAATCCGGCGAGACATAGAATGTAACGGTATGTTTTTTTCCGTCTTTCAGGGTGCTCGCGGTCTGGACCGGTACAAACTGATTCCAAGAAGGGAAGGCCTGCCCGTCTGCGATCGTTTCAAGCACAAAATGTTCGCGCGCTTCGCCCTCAAGTTGTGAAAATTGCTCACGTAAGCTAGCGAATGCATTGAGCGAGAAAGTGGCGGCGAGAAAGAAAAAAATTATTTGTTGCACGAATGCCTCTCAAGACAGTATTAGAAGGCCAATACTTCACCGTATTTTAGAGGAGTTCGTCAATGACCTTTACGACGATGCTTACGGCCTTTGGGCTTATCTTTGTGACAACCGCTTCGGCACAAAATCTTGAATGCCCGGAAATCAAGGTGCAGGATTTTTTAAAACACGAATTCGTCAAAAATGCCCCCGACTCTGATGCCGCTCTTAAAACTTCTCTCCAATATCGTATTCTTAACTACGGCCATTTCCCCGACGGGCCTTATCATGAAGTTAATCCTGTTCCTGTGGGCAAGTATATTCGGGAGGTCACTTTCTTAGGACTGCCGGCGAAAATTAATAGAAAAATTGTCGGCCCCTTATCGTGCGTGGAAAAGGCCATCCAAGCAGACTGTCAGCTGACTCCTTATGACCCGGAAAATTTAAGTTCCTTGCGCACTGTGAATTCTTATCGTGGCGGAGAATTGTCCAATCATTTATTTGGCATCGCCATTGACCTTGATCCCGCTCTGAATCCCTGCTGTGGTTGTGTGAAACCCTGGAGCGATAATCCCGTTTGTAGAATCCCCAATCAAACCGCCTGGGATCGAACCATTATTCCCGCCTGTTACATCAAGGCCTTCGAACGTTTTGGTTTTTACTGGTTGGGCCGCGATCCTGATCTGCAAGATACCATGCACTTTGAATTTCTGGGCCGCCCGCCTATGGAGAAAGATAATAAGGACGCAGCCGCTTGTCCTGACGACATGGTTTTAGTGAAACGAGAAAATTCTAGTTTTTGTGTTGATCGCTTCGAGGCGCCCAATCGCCAAGGGGAAAAACCTTTCGTGGCACGCACCGCTCTCGAGGGTGAGGCCTACTGCAAAACACAGGACAAAGAATTATGCAGCGACATCGAGTGGGAACAGGCGTGTAAAGGCCTGCGCCAAACTCCGTTTCCTTATGGGCCAAGCTACAAGGAAGGCGTGTGCAACGATGATAAAGTTTGGCGTTCTCCTTCGTGGCCCTTGGTGGCGCGCTACAATCCCGCCAATCCCGACTCCAACCCGGCGGCCCGCGACCATATTAATTATCTCAATCAATCTGAGGCCAGCGGCAAGCGCCTCGGGTGCGTAAGCGACGAAGGTGTTTTTGATCTCACCGGCAATGTTGCAGAGTGGGTGCGAAATACACGCAAAATTCCCAGCAATGCTGACGGTGTTGTGAATGGCCATAATATTAAAGGTTGCTACTGGTCTAAATGCTATCAGAACAATCGGCCATCTTGTGCCTTTACAAATCCTAATCATGCCAGCGGGTTCCGCTCCTATGAGACCGGATTTCGCTGCTGCCGCAAGGCCGCGTTTTAAGAAAAAGCACTTTTTACCCCCTCTTGTTCCCATTAATATCTGACAGTTATCATTACATTGATCATCTTTGGCCGCACGGCCGATAATAACTAGGGTGTTTTAACTACAAGTTGGGGTTTTATTATGAAGCGGATGGTGCTTTTATTTTTGCTTACCGCAATTGTTTTCCCTCGAACCTATGCCACGGAACCGAGCATTGATGTGAATAACTATCAATGGAAAGGCAGTGCCATTATTTTAAAAACGTCACAAGTGTTTGACAGTAGCGCGGACCGCGTTTCTTGCGGCAAGCAGGATTACGAAGTTTGCGTTGGTTCAGCGGAACCTAAAACAGGGGTCACTCCGGCACCAACTCCAGCGGCCATTACGGTCAAATGTTTCATCCCTAAAAATCAAACCGTTTGTCCGCCAATCAAAGCGGAAGAAAGATGTTTTGTCGCAGGAGTCGGAACACCCGCCGATCCCGCTTCTCGACCACAATGTGATAACAGAGCGGCCAGTCACGGCAAGTACGATAATCTAACTTTTGGCTGTAACTGTGCCATGTATGGAAGGCCCAAGGATATTCGTCCCACGGGGGCCATGTGTGAGCGTGAAATGCGCGACCGCATGGCGCGAGAGGCGGCACGAGCAGCGGCAGCACGGGCAACCGCCGATGCCGATGCAGCACGAGCTTCGGCCGCAGCATGTACCAACGGAAGTTGGAATAGTGATCACACCATCTGTATTTGTGCCGCCCATTTCCACCCCAATCCCCCCGCCAATAATTGCGTGGCCGATCCGACGACCGTTTGTCATGCTGGTTTTAATCTACCTAACTGTCTCTGCAACGGCGTCTTTATGTCCAGTGGTGGCACTTGTGCCGCAGCAGATCCAATTGCGGTGGGAAGTCCCACTCCAACGCCAACTCCAACACCTTCCCCAGAGAGCCGAGCGTGTATTAATGGCTACAATATCTTCCCTTGCACCTGCAATGGCACAGTGGTTCCTTCAGGAAGTGTTTGTGCCCAACCAGAGGGGCCACTCCCGCTCCCACTCCCTATCGCTCCCCTTACTTGCGACAATGGCACCATGGTGAATGGTCAGTGTCAGTGCTATCAACATTACGTACCCGTAAATGGAATCTGCCAACTTGAGGCGGGTAATGCCTGCGCTTCCGCAACTTATGATGCATGTAGCGCGCCCAACGCTGACGAAACAACCTGTCACTAAAATTTTGAAACGAGGTAGATTATGAAAAAATATTTGCTCACCACTCTCTTTGCTCTGATCTTCGCTTCCGGCGCCCACGCCATTATGCTTGATGACTCCATCCTTCAAGGCAAAGTCAAAAGTTTTGATGGCAAGGAAGTAATTGTTGTCGATGGCCAGGGCCAGGAACATCACGTGAAACGTTCTGAAATCCCGCCCTCGACAACGGTAGAACAGGGAAAAGAAATTTCCATTCACAGAAAAGTGTCCCCCAAGATGTTTAAGTTTTCCAACCTTCCCTACAAGCTGGAAAACATCAACAAGATGTCACTTTCGACAGTTCGAGAACTCCATCGCGCTTACACCATCTTTGTTTTGACTCTTGATAAGCAAATGAAGGCCGACGGAACGATGGACAAAAATCAAAAAGATGCCAACAATCGCGTCAGTCAAATTTTTCAGTGTTTGCTTGATTCAGCTTACGCTGACGAACCTGCGGCACCTGCCCAATTTAACTGCTTCTACGCCGGCTGGCCCACTCCCCGATTCTCCAATGCAAACTTGGGATGTCAGCCCCCATGGAATACCGCTGTTATGGCCTCCGCCGAAGCTGACTTCAAATACACCAAGTGCGGGGCCCCAAATGCCTATCGCTGTAATCCTGTGTTATTTGGCCAAGGACGAGCTTCAGAGACAGAAGTCGGGGCGGCTGTTACCGTTCCAGGAACTTCGGTTCAAGTACGCCCCACCTCCCATCCTGAAAATGGTCTTTGCGTCGTGGCCTCTCAGCATGACGACATTATTAAAAACTGCTTAAAGGCCACCGCCCCTGACCTAGGAAAAATCATTAAGGGCATTAAGGATCATCCTGAAAACTTCAACCGTTTTGCCGAATCTGTTAAAACCTTTTGTCAAAATGCCCACAACAGAGGCAATGGCGCCTGCACTGAATTGGGTGACCGCTTGGCCACCATTCAATTTGGTCAAAAAGCTTCTCAGAAAAAAACCGTCGCGGCCTCTACCGCCTGCACCGCCCTTGATAAGGGTGATTTTATGCAAAATTATGGGGTCGAAGCACAGGCGGCAACTTGCCCAAGACGAACCTGTTTTGTGAAGGCCTCCTGTCCAACCACGGAAGGCGCATCGGAGGAGATTACAGCTGTTTGTCCTTGCGGACAGCTTGGGGTTACGGGCGCCACGGCAGTTCCGGATACTCTTGAAAATGGGCAAATCGTTGCCTGTATTAATGACACAAGCATTGATGCCATTAATCCGGCCCCGGTATCAGAGGGCAACCACTTAAACAACAACTCTGTCACGCACTAGACTGATGAGTGAGTACGTCTCCCCCACTCAAAAGGTGGGGCTGGAACCTGGCTCTTTGGTCTACACAGGTGTTGAGCTCACGAAGAATGTTGAGATTCGACTTTACAGTTTTTCCGAGCAGGGACTGCAGGACAGGCCGCTAACGCTCAGTGATTTTCCTCTGCCCCTCAATGCCGGTGGGATGTATTGGCTCAGCATTCAAGGGCTTCAGGATGTCAAACTGATCGAAGAAATTGGTAAAAATTTTTCCATCGATAGTCTGATTCTTGAAGACATTGTGAACGTTCACCAACGGCCAAAATTTGAGGAGCGCTCTGACTCTGCCCATGTGGTCTTGAAAGAAATTACTTATGACGGGCCCAAGGAATCTCTGGAATTTTCCCAGGTTTGTCTCTTAATCAAAAATAATTATGTCATTTCTTTTAAAGAAGGACATTCGCAAATTTTTTCTAAGTTAATTGAGAGATTGCGAACGCCCAAAAATAAAAACAAACGTCAAAGTGTCGAAAAGCTCTTTCACCTCCTCCTCGATTGCGTGATCGATCATTATTTTTTGGCCATTTCGGCCTTGGAAGATCGACTCTTCCAAATTGAGTCGGGTCTGGAAAGAAAACCAAACAAGAAAATCTTCTATTCGAAATCTCGTCAGAAAATCTTTCAACAACTTTTCAATATTCACGACATTCGAAAAGAATTGAACCAAATCCTCCGTCACATTACACCTCTAAGAGAACTGATCTTAAACTTGATCCAAAGCGAGTATTTTGAGGAAGATCTAAGGCCCTATCTGAGCGATGTTCGCGATCATATCTTTCAGATTAATGACAGCATTAAGGCCTTAACCGATCAGGCCAACTCTATGATGGAAATGACTCTCTCTTTGAGCAGTTTCAAACTTAATGACATTATTCGCACGCTGACTGTCTTCACCGCATTTTTCATGCCCATGACTTTTCTGACCTCTGTCTATGGAATGAATTTTAAATACATGCCCTTTCTCGATCATCCCTATGGCCTTGCCATTCTCAGCATCATCATGCTGATTATCCTCATCGTTCTGGTGATCTTTGTTCGTCGGAAAAATTGGATTGAGTGATTATCTTTCGACCGTTTTGCAATACTGCGCTTTGACTTCAGCAATTTTCTGAGCTTCAGCATGAGGGATGGGGAGACCCCATTTTTTCTTCACGAACTCCCAGCGCTTAACATAGTCACAACGAAAGCTCTCGCGCGGCGGAAGATATTCCAAGGGGCCTTTGTCACCTTTGCGACGATTCTCTGAAAGGCCCACCAAGATCAGATTATCGGGATCGTTATAATAGGCGCGCCGTCGGGCCATCGGCCATTCTGAGGCCCCGATTTCCCAGGCATGATTAATAGGAACCACATGATCAACATCCAAATCAGCGGCACGCGTGATCGTTTCCCCTGTGTAGGGATCAAACCACTCACCTTGCGTGACATTACACAAGGCCTTACCGGCGATCTCGCGATTCCCTCGGTCAGCAGTGGCCTTGTCATAAAGCCCACTGACACGTTTAAATTTTATTTTACTTTTAGACATCTTAATCAAAAGTTCGGTGCGAGTATCTTGGCAGTCATGATCGCCATCACTCCAGCCCTTGCCCCAATGATCAGTTCGTGTCGTGGCGGAGACTTCTGTCACCATCCCCATCAAAACAACGGTCAATAAAATTTTAAAAAAAAGGCCAGACAATTTTAGTCCCCTATCCTAGACTTTCTTCCTATGATTCATTGTCATCGAATTCTGCCATTTATCAAAACGAGTTTTTTCCTGGGCCTTTTTGTCCCTTTTCTCTGTTTGGCAAGCGAGGCAAAGGTTGAGTGCGTTGCTTTCAAGGACATGGGTAAGTTTTGTTATCCTGTCTCAGAAAGCGCATCCGGCACACCTTTGCTGGTTTTTATTCGTGGGCTCGTTGATGGTAACGGCCAAGTCGGTCCAACCGCGGCCCGCATGACCGCTGCCAATGCTGCGATTGATGCCTTTAAGCTCAAGAACTTCGCCCGGCCGATTTTGGTCATGGGTTCGTCCCATTTAGGCCTCGATCAGGCCTCCATCTTGGAAATTGAATCCCTCTACCAAAAATATAATCTGGGTGAATTTCGCCAGTATACTTTGGCCTCCCACAGCGGCGGCTACGCCGGACTCTTTGCAACTCTGCACGAGGCCCTCGATCAGCATATTCCCATGCCAAAAAGTCTTGTGATGTTGGACAACTTTTACAGCATCCAGCCCGTCAACACAGAGCTGTTTAAAAAAGTTCTCGAAAGCGGGGTCGGCTGTGGCGGATTTCTAACTGACCATAATCTTGACCGTTATCAACGTCTCTATAAGCATCCTAAATGCACCATCATCGGCCCGGACGGTCAAAATCATAACGGCAGCGTCTATCCCACTCTGGTCAAATTTTTAGAGTGACTTCAGCCAGTTTTTCGGATGCGTGGTCTTGGGAACTTTTTCCTCAAACCATTCGCGCACATCAAAGTCGAGTCCTATTCCCAACATAAAATTGTAGAGCGCCAGCCGAAGAGCTTCACCTAAGCTCCCATGATCAATTCCAAGACCATCGTCGAAGGGAATTTCGTTGATGGCAAAAAGTCCTTCGGGCGGGATCTTAATCGGAAGAAGACGGATGCCAAATTTTTTGGGGTTCTGTCCCACAGGGCTGTGAACGGTGCAGGCAAAGCGATGCCAATGGGCCGACTGAAGGCATTGATTAACAAAAAGCTGTCGCACGACTTCAAGGCTGTCGACTGTTTCTTGAATGGTCTGGGTGGGAAAGCCGTACATCAGATAGGCATGAACATAAATTTTTGCATTGGAAAAATTTTTCGTCACCTGCGCCACCTGCTGCAGAGTAATTCCCTTGTTAATCAGCTGCAAAATCCTGCCGCTGGCAACCTCAATCCCTCCCGTCACGGCAACACATCCGGCATCCGCCATCAGCTCGCACAGCTCAGGCGTAAATTGCGGATCAAAACGCAAATTGCCCCACCAGCTAACCTTTAAACCACGGCGTAAAATTTCGGTCGACAGCATTTTCAGCAATGCCGGCGGCGCCGCCTCATCCACAAAATGAAATCCACTTTGACCGGTCTCCCCCATAATTCGTTCCATCTGATCAACGAGCTGGTCAGCGCGGGCGGGATCGAAGCGTTCGATATAGCGAAGAGAGACATCACAAAAAGTACATTTTTTCCAATAGCAACCATGGGCCAGCATCATTTTGTTCCAACGAAAATCACTCCACAGGCGATGCATGGGATTGGGCATCTCACACATGCCCAGATAGTGAGTCATGGGAAGGCCTAGAAAGTTTGGGCCGGGATGATCTTTAAAAGACATCTCCGGATTATCTTCACCTTCCATATTGGCGCGAACAATTTTCTCTTTATCCAAATACCAAGTTCTCTGTAGCTGTTCTTTTTTTGCCTCGCCACTCAGATGGGCCAGCAGCTTTTCCATTGGCCTTTCACCATCATCAAAGATGAGATAGTCAAAAAATTCAAAAGGACGAGGATCTTCCATCTGCCGAAGTTCGGTACTGACAAAACCTCCGCCTAAGACAATTTTAATCGAAGAAAATTCTTTTTTCATCAGCTGACCAATTCTTAGGGCACCCAACAAATTGCCCGGAAATGGTACTGATAAACCCAAGACATCGGGAGCGGTGGCCTTCATCTCCGCACGCACAATCTCTTCTAACATTTCATCAATGACGGTTTTTCTTCTCAACTTTTCGTAAAGTGGGTTAAAAGAATTCATCGAGGAGGCCAGCTGCTCACCATAGCGAGCTAAGGCAAAATCAGGATCAATGCCTTCGCGAATCACATCGGCAATGTCATCAACATAGAGACTGGCAATATACTTGGCCTTGTCTTGCAGGCCCATGCTGCCGAACAAATGAGAAAGATCCTGCCTTTCATCAATCGCCAAAAAGCGCGGCCCCTCAGGCACCAAAGTACGGGCGCCTAAACGTAGGGCCAAGGACGAGTCTTCACCCCGCAGAAATTGCACCACCGGCGCAATCGTCTGCTTGTAATCACTAAAACAATCGAGAAAAAAATTAACACATTCGGCACGTTCTTTTTTGGGTTTATCCAAAAGAACTTGTTTCATTCTGGTTAGGCCCTCGGGCGACAACAGCTTTTGCAGCAGTTCAATACTCCAATCTCTTTGAGTTACGAGATGTCCGGAATCTTTTAGGTAGGATGTTAGATAGGCCGTGGCAGGATACGGCATATTAATTTGTGCCATGGGAGGCAAGGCCAACAGAATTTTCAAATTTACCTCGTATTCATAGGATAAACTTGAACGCTTGGCCTGCCTAGAACTCCCACTTTGCCGGTTGTTAATGATTAGAACAGCATAATGTCACTGGCCGAAGCGGCTGCACTCACCAGGATCAAAATCAGAACCCAACCACACCCCATCCAATGAACCATCGACATAGGCCCCCCCTTGCATGCACCAAAAAATAGTGCTCACGCCAGGCCTTAAAGCAATCCACGTGCCAACAAAATCGGCCTAATTCAGGCACAAAATAGGGCCAAAAGCATCCCGATTGAACATTTTGTCTCCGTTCAGTGCACAAATTCGTTCACGAATTAGAATTAATTGATTAGATTTCTCACCCATGTTTCACAAAAATATTATTTTTGTTCTTCCACTTTGGTTGGCAGCTTGTAGTCATTTGCACTTTCGTGAAGCGCCCCTCACTTTGGGCCCTTTGGAAATTACGCGCGCCGCTCCAATCAACCTTGGAACTCCTCAACTCTCCAAGCAAGGGCAGGTTATCGAAGTCGCCAATACCCTCTTAATCGGCTTCATTGAATTTTCTGAACAACACAAAACCGAGTCGCTGAAAATCGGAAACTGCCCGGCGAACGCCACTCAAGATTCATGTCATTCTTTTACCACCCTTTTTGAGGGCCCCTTTGCCTTTCATCCGCGCTTTCATAAAAGACCGCCCCATCAAGATAAAGCGGAAGAAATTTGGGCCACCTGGTGCGGGTTAAAAGAAATTGCCATTCCTGATGAGAGCAAATTTCCCTATCCCACGACACTCTATATCCAAAAAATTTGGCCGGCCTTAGGTGCCCGAACTGAACTGGAGGAACCGGAAGGTTATATCTGTGGCCAGGCCGGCGCCTTTGATGGAAGTGAATCACTTTTTCATTTCGTCTATGAGAGAGCGAGTAAAGAAGGCATGTCGATTTATTACAGAAATATGGATGTCGAATCCGGAATCATCAGTGACGAAATTCTTTTGAGTCATGGCTTTTTAAGTCGCCGTCCTGATTTGAAATTAGTGCGCCCAGGCCTGCTCATGGCCGCGTGGGATGAATGGCGACCAAGCCGTGCAAACAGACCCGTTGCCCCCGATTACGATGTCTTTGCCACCTGGATTGATTCAAACGGCCCCGCCAAACATCCTCTTGCTCTTGATCAAGATGATTCTCTGGCCCAAGCCCCAAGTCTGTTTGTCGATCAAAACAATGTTTGGGTCGCCTATCAAAAAGACACTGACGGCGTTTTAAAACATTGGGCCTTAAAAAAAATCGAAGGTGGCCCTTCTGACACAAAAATTTTTGATGTTAAATTGGCCACGCCCTTTCGCAATGCCAACCCCAAAGAAGAAAACCAGGGCGCTGAGTTTCCGCAAATTTGGGGGATCAAGGACGGGACCCCCATTCTAACTTCCAGACCTTCTCATGATGCTTTTTTACATTTTATTAACGGCGATAAAGTCGAGACGCTGAGTCTCGATCAGGACGGTTGGGGAGCGCGCGATTTGTGGATGAGTGGAGTTTTCAGCAATTCAAAACTGACCTTGATTCGTCGCGGGCATAAAAATCTTCACCTGGAACAACTGGTGTTTAAGGGAAAATTACCGCCGCTCAAGCTGGAGCTTGCTCCCCCCATGGGCAGCAAAAAGGCCAAGGCCATGACGGTTCGGACCTACTATACAGACGCACTCATGGGGGATCTCCACATGCACAGTGGTTACAGTGATGGTACTGGCGCCCCGGATGAAATCTATGCCAGGGCCTATGAAACCGGGCTGGATTTCGCCGTGCTTACTGATCATGACAATATCGTGGGCTCCCGTCTTTTTCCTTCACAATATTATGAAATTATCATGATCACTGATCTCTTTGATTCACTCCCAAACTTCACAACCTTGCAGGCCTACGAGTGGACCACTCCGCCTACTCCCAAAGGTTTCGGGCACAAGAATGTTTATTTCAAAGGTAAAGCGCCCGTTCCCGTCTACAGTTTTAAATCTGAATTTGAAACCACTCCCAAACTCTATGATGCCTTGAGCTCTTTGGGTCGCAAGAAGGCGGTGTTCACCGCTCCTCACCACACCGCCTGGACCGGAACAGACTGGGAAAATGCAGATCCCCAAATCCAAAGGCAGTTTGAAATCACCTCGGCCCACGGAGTTTTTGAAGATGACAATGACAACCCTCTCAAGGCCTTCACCCGAGGAGACATTAAGGGGGTTGCCGCTCGCGATGGCCTCAGGCAAGGAAAACAATTTGGCTTCCTCGGTGGTTCGGACGCTCACGGCCTACTCTCTCACCACGGATATGCGCGTACTCTCAATCCTTGGTCTCAAGGGCTGACAGGCGTCTATTGCACACGCAACGAGCGTGAGTTCGTCTTCGATGCCCTCTACAACCAACAAACCTGGGCCACCACCGGGCAACGAGGTTACATTCGCATTTGGACTACCCCTTTTAGCAAAAAGAAAAGGAAGCAAAAATTTCAGAAGCTTGATTTACATTACAGCGTGATCGCCACAAAACCGCTGAAAGAAATTAATCTGGTGTGGAACGGCGACTCTGTCTGGAGCAAGAAGTTTGAAGAGGGTGTCAATGCCACTTACAAAATCGACGGTATCATTCCCTTAAAAACCCTCGGGACCGCTCCCAAAGGACCACAAAGTCTTTACCTGAGGGCCATTCAAAAAAATGATCATGGCCTTGATGACCAGGTCGATATGCTTTTTGCCTCGCCAATCTTTCTCAATAACTAAGCAACTTTTTTAAGCGTCTGAACTAACGGCCATAAAATGAATAAGGCGAAGACGCCAAAGACCAGGCCCAGCCCCTGCAAAGTCGCGCGCAGGCCAAAATGATCGAGGCAATATCCTACCGGAGGACCGAAAAGGGCAAAGCCTAATCGAAAGCAAAAGCTTTGCGCCGAATTTACCGTAGAACGGAATTTCCCTGGGACACGCCAGTTCATCGCATCTCGCAGAAGCACCTGAGTAATTCCTCGGATGATGGGAAAAAAAAGCGCGCACGCCACTCCCAAAAGTCCCCCAAAGAAACCCATTCCGAAATAGCCCAGAAAGGCACAGACACCAAGGCCCCACAATGTGGCACTTGACCCCCATTTCTTTTCAAAGCTATGAACATACTTGCCGGTAAAACCAATGAATAAACTATGGGTGGCCCAAAGGATTCCAAAATAGCGCAGTGGAATTCTCTGCTCCTCCCAATATTTTTGAAAAATCCAGACGGCAAAGTAGGTTGAAAGTGACCAAACCACCATATTAATAAAAGTCAGACGCAGCACCTTATCGTCGGAGCGAAAAACATGAACGAACATTTCTTTAAAATTTTTGAAATGGGTGCTGCGATCCATTTGCTCCGTTTGTGTTTCTTTCAAGAAAAGTGAAATAAAAAAAGGAATCCACATCGCTATCGCCGAGGCCCAAAGTACATACTTAAAAGACCACATCACCAAAATTCCCCCCAGGATGGCCGATGAGGACTCCCCCATCACCATGGCGAACTGGAGGTTGGCCAATCCTTTCGCCGCCTGTTGGCGTTCGTCGCTTTTGAAAGAATCGTAAATCAGGGAAATATCGGAACCTGAGATAAAACTGAAGGCAAGCGAGAGTGTCAGCTCATAAATCACCAACTGAACAAAGGTATGAGCATAAATTAAATAGGTAAAACCAACGCCTGCGAAAAAGGCCCCAAGCACCAGCGCCTTTTTTCTGCCAAAGAGATCTGAAACATATCCCGTGGGAATTTCCAGGAGCAAAATCCCCACCCCAAAAATGGCCTGGAGTTGAAAAAATTCCTCCATCGAAAGTCCAAGATTTTGGAAAAAAGGAACCATGACCGGAATAATGGCCATGAACATACGAAAAAAACTAAAGAGAAAAATTTTGTTATTCCAAGCGTACCGGCAATGGACAAGGCCATCACAGTACCCAACCAAACACTCATGGTTGATTTACTTTGAGAAGAAGCGGCGAGAGCGGCAATCTGCGTTTTGTCTCCAATTTCCGCCACGAAAATGGTAGAAAAAGTGGCCACAAAAATTTTCCAATCCATACGAACTCCTTAAAAATATTTTTCAATCTGCAAAATAAAAGTTTTAATCTCGTCTCTGACCCGTCTATAAACGCCAAGAATTTGTGCCTCATCTTTCATTCCTTGGGTCAACCGTGGAGGATCATCAAACCCCACATGGATAATCTTCCCACCGGGAAAGAAGGGACAATTTTCGTGAGCATCGCCACAAACCGTGAAGACAAAATCAAATTTTATCTTCGGCAATTCATCGGTAGTTTTGGAAGATTGCTGGGAAAGATCGACACCGACTTCCTTCATGACCTGTAGGGCCAAAGGATTCATACCATGCTTTTTGATGCCGGCGGAAAAGGCCAGGGTGGTGTCTCCCTTGAGCACACGACACCACCCCTCGGCCATTTGACTGCGACAAGAATTTCCGGTGCATAAAAATAAGATATTCAACTTTTTCGCCATGGCGACTCCATATTTCTTAAGTATAATATGGAGACAATCAGGAGAGATACATGCTTCGAATTGTTTTTACAATTATTGTTGGACTTTGTTTTGGCCTAAACACATTTGCCCTAGCGGGGATTGGCAAAGTCACTCTGCTAAAAGGCCAATCAGAAGTTGAGAGAAAAGGTGCAAAGTCTCCACTCCATCAAGGCGATGAGGTTTTTGAATTTGATGTCATCCACACGATGGCCTCCTCCTTCATGAAAATCGCCATGAGCGACGACACCATTATTCAGCTGGGCCCCGAGGCCAGCTTTAAGTTTACCCAAAATACCACCTCAGGCGGCCTTCGGCAGGCGGTCTTTGAATTGATGAAAGGCAAACTGCGTTCCGCTGTTCACAAGAAGGCCGTGGATGGCGAAAAAATTGAATTTAAATCATCCACCGTTGCCTTGGGAGTACGCGGAACGGAATTTTTGGCCAACGCCTACTTGGTCAAAGGAAAAATGACCACTGACGTGCTGCTGTTGAAAGGGAAGATCGCTGCCGACGTTTCCACTCTTGGCATCCCTGTCAAAAATTTTGATGTGGCCGAAGGGCAATATTTTAACACTCATCAAATTGCCAAAGATCAGGGGCTCCAATCTCTCAAAACACTTTCGGGAGAGGCGGTAGAGAAAATGCTGAAGGC
>JAHFAA010000367.1 GCA_023250775.1 Bdellovibrionales bacterium | reverse complement strand
AAGAATGGGATAAAGTAGGTTATCGTTTCTGGCAAACTTTCAAACTATTTTTCTCATGGGGTTGGAGGTACGCACCTGAGTATCAAAAAGAGTTTGCAGGTTATCGGCAGGCCTTCGCCTCATTAGCGTTTGAAGATTCAGTCATGCTCGTTCCGAATGGCTGTCGAACAATAGAGAAACCTCAGTGTAATGATCAGGCGCTTGGACCTGATGCCATGAGGGCCGCAAGATTTCTAGGCCAGACTCATGCTGCGGTGATGGAAGTCCCTCCAAAACCAATCGATATTCTTTTCCAGGGAGCTGTGAAGAGCGTTAACCAAGATGAATTAGAGCTTCTAAAATCTGAAAATGCCGATGCTTGGTATCGAGATTTTAAATCAAAACTTTCAGGTATTCGTTCAGAGATGATTTCGAAGCTGACGACCAGCATGACGAAGCTGCAGATTATTACATATTTGTTAAAACAAGATCGGCTAAGCGCTGATCTTAAGCAACTCCTTGAGGAACCCAAATTAGATGCTAACGAGATTTATCTGGCCTGCATGGAATTCAACTTGGCCAAGAATGATCTCTTTGACGATATCCATCAAGAAATTCGAAATATTGGAAACACCAATGAGTTAGACAGTCTTTTGAAAGTAAATATCTCAAAGGCCGTTCCAGATTACATAAAATATTACGAAGCACTCACTGAAACGATGGGAGGTTTCTGTAAGGCCTTAGAGGCGCGCGGAGTTTTGGTTAACAAAAAACCCGATATTTTTAAATCACTCAATCGTTGGGCCTATTTTATTATGCGTCCAAAAGAGAAGGATGCTTACGATTATCAATGTACAAAAGATCCAACAAATATTTCATGCCCTGAAAACCTGAGTAAGCGTTATCTTGTTACGGAGCAATTCCGACTTGATGGTGGAAGTGGTTCAGGAAGTGGAAGCAGTAGCGGAAGTGGCACTGGCCGAATTGTTGGAAACGAAGTTGTTATATGTAAAACGGCTTTAGAGTGCGCTCGTACAGTTCTTGATAGCTTAGTTTCTGTAATCTCTGTAAGACGTTATGCTCAGGCCTTCCTCCCTCTGAAAGACACTATTCAAAATCCGGATTTATTTAACACATATAGTGCGCCTGTTGCCTGTAAACTTTATGATCCATGGCTCAAGCAACGAAATGCATGGAAGATGTTTGTTGCCGATTTAGGTTCCTCCGTGCTTTACGGGCTTACCTGTGGTGCTTTTTCAGTCCGTCTGGTGAAGCCTGCAGGAAATGCTGTCATGTCATTTCGAGAACTCTATCAGAATAACACCGTGGAATATGATCCTCGCATAACCCGAGAGCATGCCCAGGTTGAGTTTGCATCGAATTTAGGTTTCTTATTCGGCATACCCTGTACTGTGTCTCTTGGTAATTATGTCGGTGGGCATAACAATATATACTATAACGGGCTCTCAATCGGCAGTTGTTATAACAACTCCAATGACATCTATGAAGTTGATGCCAATGGCAGCCGTCCCGCTGTGAGCAATGAGCACTCCCGTGCCTACAAGGCCTGTTTTAAATGCGGTTTTGACCCACTCACCGTTGCTAGCTGGGCCTGTCAAAGCAATTGGTGGACGAGAATAATTGGTGTTGGTGTTGGAATTTTTCAAGGTGTATTGCGACTAGTTTCCAATCTTCGCGATCCCAACGATATTCCGAGAATGAGCCAGGTCGACGTAAACCAAATTTCTGCCATTTTTGAAAATAACGGCAAAATTCCGAAATTTTGTCATTTTAACATTAAACACGGTTTTTCCTGTCGCAAATCGCGTAGTAAAAACCCATAGGGCAAATGAGTGATTAAGGCACTTAAAAACCACTTTCTCATCATCATGTTACTCATCGCGGGATGTAAAGAATCAGGCGTCGATAGTAATTTTCAGGCCTCATTAGATATTGGGAGTGGAAACATTGTTCTTACTGAAAGCTCAGGCGCTGATTCTGGTTCTAGCTCTGGTTCTGGCTCTGAAATTGATGTTGGCACAACCGGCTCAGGATCAAATATAGGAAGTGATACAACTGGTTCGGGCCCGGACAGTTCATCTGGAAACCCGGATACCAATGTTGATATAGAAGCGATTGCGCCGTTCAAATTTTATACGAATGAAAGCAATCAATCTTTTATTCAATACCAATGTGAGGAAGGTCAGACTCCTTCAGAGATTTGTGGTCAGGTTAAGGAGGTCGGTTTTTGTCTTAACTGTGTCGGTTCAAAATCTCCCGAGATCGGCGATTTTTTTAACAATATTGGCGAAGGCATAATGTCTTGCCCTGATTTTGAATTCCCTGTCGATTTCACGAGCGAATTATTTGTTGCTGGCGAATTGATTCCAATTACTGCCGTTTCTCAATACAACCCCAACAAGTTGCAGGATGCTGCTCTCGCGACAAAGTTTGCAAGCCTGTGTCCTAATATCATTGAAGAGCCGGTAGTTCTGGCGGTTGTGAATAGATTAACGAGAGCGATAACCCAAGTTCCCTTAGTCCTTTGTGGTAATAAGGTTTATCCTTTAACAGGAGCTACCGTTCGATGTGATGAGAGCGCCAAAGCCGTTATGGCCTATGTGGAAAAGAATCTCGCTGATAAGGCCGATCTAGAAGAACATTATAGTCACGCGATAGAAGAACCTCAATTTATTAAAGTCGCCTATGATGTTGTTGCGCTGTCGGATTTTTTAGAAGGACAATTCATTCGTTGTGGCAAAGATTCTTCAGCCATTTGTCAAAAAATCTGCAATTCAAAATTATCTTGTGTCTTACCGCTCGACATGGAAAAAAATCTCAAATCCATTTTGGCTTTTGATAGTTCGAAACTAAAAATCTGTGATGGCCGTGAAATTAATTTTGAGTCACTTTTGTCCTTGATTCAAGGGAAAGACACCTTTGTATTTTCACATCAATCATTAAATTTACAATATGAAGGAATTCCAAATACTGACGATTTTCATGATTTTTCTGTTATTAATGGAATTTTAAATGACTTCAATGGAATTTTTCAAACCGACCGCGATTGGAAGGAAGATGAATACCGGACCTTTCTTTTTTCTCCAGCTTATCGCAGTAAGGTTAAAGCAAAATTAGCGGCATTTTGTCGTGCGAATGAAACAACCTATATTATGGGTCGCGATGGCAATGGCGAATTGGCCCTCTGCCAGTCGGATACAGATTTGCGAGTGCTCGTTCTTGCTAAAGATGGAGAAGATTGCCAGGTGGCAGGAAACAAACTAGGTGCTTTCGGACCGATTGTCGAAAGGACAGGGCACTAGGAGTGTATGAGATGAAGCAATTACTAATAACCATTTGCCTCTTATCTCCCATTTTGTTTGGGTTAAAAACACAAGAGCAGCAAACTCAGACCATTGTTCAATTTGAGTATTATGACAAAGTAGATGGCCGAGTTATTCTTCAGAACATTGATGAAATGTTGGCCACTCCACCTAGCGATGTGAATATTACGGCAGATAGTCTGGAACCCGATACGATTGATCCAACCTCAAACCAAAAATCGCTCTTTAAGAAAGATCCTAAGCTTTTTACCGACATCACGACATTTAGCGCCGATCTTAAGGCCCTTTGGAATAATACTGTTATGGTATTCGGTGCTACGGCAGATGGAATTGGCATTGGTTCAGCATTCGCTATTTCTAAACCCGATGACCATTCCGCCATTTTTCTTACGGCCTACCACGTAGTCGAAAAATTTTGTGATATTCCTAATCAACCAAGCTCAGAGCAAAAATCTATTGGTGATAATTCTTTTTCTTGCCAGTCGCTCTATGTTTTAAATGACATCGCTATTGATACTAAGACCAATAAAGTCGCCAATGATGGTGAGCATGCCTGGAAATCTGAAATTGAAGAAGTCATCTTCTTCGACAAAATCAACGACGTGGCCGCTTTTAAAATTCGAATTCCTGACGATAATAAAATAACCCAGGCCAAGCTTGAGGCCGGTTATCAAGTTGATCTTCCAAAATTTAAAGATGTAAATAACAAGCTTCAGCCTTTAACACGTTTTGATCTCTACACCTTTGGTTATCCATCGGCCTACAAGAAAGTGGATAAAGTACCAGTTCATGACCCCGGTCTCATTCGTAAGCGTTGGTCACGGGGGCATTACCTCAGAACCAAGGCCTTTGAATCGAATTCAAAGCTGGGTTTCACTTATGCTCTAAAACACGATGTCTATAGCTTGCCAGGTTCGTCTGGTGGGGCCATGGCGCTACCAGATGGTCGAGTGGTGGGCCTCAACTTCTCTATGGTGCTGAATCAATATTATGAGAGGCGTTTTGGTGGATG
>JAHFAA010000366.1 GCA_023250775.1 Bdellovibrionales bacterium | reverse complement strand
AGGAGACACGATTGTGATTGAGTTTTCTACTAAAATTGGCGATTTCTTTATTGAAACTGTTTTTGGTGATCACTAATTATGAAGGCGCCGGAATGGAAACAACGAGTTCTTCTTCTCACCTCTGACAAAGAGATTGAAGAAAAAATTTCTGCTGCCTTTGGCACCGAAACCCAATTGCATATTGCCAAAAATCATACCGAGGCCTTTGCTCTATTAGAGGCCAATTCGTTTCATGTCATGATCGTGGACGATGTCACCCTCGAGACCAAACCCCATTCTGAAAAAGAAAAACCTCCTTCCGTTGCAGAGATGTGCCAGTGTGCTTCGCAACTTAATCAGCAGCTCACGATCGTGTTGTTGGTACACAAGTTGTTGGCCAAAGAAGGGGATTTTGCACGCAAAAGCGGTGCCAACCTGATCATGAATCGCAATGATCTTTCAGTCAATCGTATGATCTACGTGATTCAGATTATGAGAAAGAGAACTTTTCGAACACTGCTGGGGCGAGATATTCCTCTCAATGCGGTTTTGCCTGTTGATGTCTGGCACTACATGCCGATGAGCAAACGATATTTGGTTTTTCTCCAGGCGGGAGATATTTTTACTGAGACCAAAAAACAGAAACTTTCCCAAACCCATGTTCACCATCTCTTTGTCAAAGAAACAGATTTGGGTCAGCTGGATTCACTCAATTTGACCTACTCCAAGGAATTGTCCTCCATTCGCTACCAATATCAGCAACTCCTCTCCCAGTTCTTCAATTTCTCAAGCGAGGGCCATCTCCATTTTGGTTTGAAGGTTTTTAAATTGGGAATGGAAATTGTGGCCTCGTTGGAGAAATTAATTGATTCGTTTGACAGTGACTATGAATGTTTGGAAGAACTTCCTTATCCAAGGTGGAGCACTCTCGCCCACGGAATCAACTGCGCCATCTATGCCATTATCTTTTCCAAAATTTGTAAGCTATCGCCCGTGAATGAAATTGCTTTCGCCGCCCTCATTCACAATGTCGGCCTGTCTGATGTGAATCAAAAACTTCTCAACCGGCGCGAAGGGGATTTTTCTCCAGCACAACTTAAGGAATATAAGACTCACGTCGCTCGCGCCATAGAGATGTCCCATGCTATTCAAATTCCTTTGACTCCGCTCATGGAGTCGATCCTTATTTCACATCATGAAAATTATGATGGCACCGGTTTTCCCAGTGGCCTTGCCGGAACCCTTCTGCCCTTTGAACCAGGACTGATGTCGATCATCGGGAATTATGATTACTTTAATAGTGTTCATCCTGGGACGCACGCCTTAGATCCTTATGAGGCCTGGGGGCAATTAAAGGAGCTCAATGCCACAAGTACTCGCATGCAGCGTAGATTTCATCCGACTCTACTAGCTGCGATTGACCAGTTTTTTCAAAATGCGCGCGATACGCAAGTAAAATAGTCTACAGTTTCAACAAAATTTATACGGAAATTCTATTCCCGACTTTTTTGCAGCAAGAGAATTTACTAATACATGTCACCGATTGAGCAGTTACCGCATTTTCCCTTAAAGAAAGCATCGTTTTTATACGAAATGTGAAGAGGGAGTGGAGCGATCATGGATGAATTTGATGAAATCAAAATTTGTTTTCTTGATGAGGCCGAGCAATTGCTGTCGGCCACTGAGCAATGTTTCTTGGACTTGGAACATAAGCCAGGTACTGACATCTTGGAAAAAATTTTTCGATTAGCGCATAATCTCAAGGGAAGTTCCAAAGCTGTCGGTTTTGATGGGCTAGGGGCGTTCACCCATAATCTTGAAACCTTTCTTTTGCGGATTAAAGAAGGGAAGGTAGTCTTAGGCCCCGAAGTTGTGGATCTTCTTCTTCGATGCAATGATCATTTAAAATTTTTTGTTGCCGAGCTTCGCGCCAACTTCGCCGCCCAGGTCAATAGTGAGCAGCTTTTGGATGAAATTCGCCAACACATGGAAGAGAAGCAACCGGACAAAGTTTCAGAAGTTGTGGCTCCTGTCGTGGTGACGGCCTCGCCGGTGGTAGAAACTCAACCGGCTGAAATCCTCCCAGAAATGAGGACAGAGGAACCTTCTGACCAAGGAGAAGGTGAAGCAAGTCATGAGGAGATTTTTGTATCTCAACCTTCCTCCCAACCTTCTGCCGTCGTGGCGCCGGCCCAGGCTCAGGCCCAGGCCGATGAAACGATTCGGGTGAGTTTGACTCGCCTTGAGCGTCTGCTTAATCACGTCGGCGAAATGGTCATTTTGCATTCGGTATTAAAGGAACAGTCGAATACCAATACCTCTTCATTCTTGAAAAAAACAATTCATCAATTGGGAAAGGTCACACGTGAGGTTCAGGATATTTCCATGGGCCTTCGAATGTTGCCGCTCAAACCAACCTTCATGAAGCTGCAAAGAATTGTGCGCGATACCTCTCGCGCCCTGGGCAAGGAAATTGCCTTAGAAATGATCGGTGATGATACTGAATTAGATAAAACGGTGATTGAAAAGTTGAGCGACCCTCTGGTGCACATCGTTCGAAATGCGATTGATCATGGAGTCGAAGGCCCTGAGGAACGAGTCGCTGCAGGCAAAAGTGCCAAAGGCACGATCAAACTGAAGGCCTATCACCATGTCGGGCAAGTTGTGATTGAAGTCGCCGACGATGGACGCGGTCTTGATGCACGCAAGCTTGTCGCCAGCGCTGTGAAAAAAGGACTGATTCGTCCAGATGCCAAACTGACAGATGATGAGGCCTACAATCTTATTTTTGCGCCTGGTTTTTCCACCAAGGATGCCGTGACCGACGTTTCTGGGCGAGGGGTGGGGATGGACGTCGTTCGCACCAACGTCGATCAGCTGCGAGGGCAAACTCAAATTGAAACGAAACTCGGGCAGGGAACCTGTTTTAGAATTACTCTGCCCCTTACCTTGGCGATTATTGATGCCATGATTGTTCGTCTGGCCAAAGAGCGTTTTGTTATTCCTTTGCATCATATCTATGAATCAGTGCAGGCCTCTGAAATGAAAATGCAAATTATTTCAGGGCGCGGAGAAGTGCTTCTTCTAAGAGGCGAAAATATTCCCTTTCATCGTTTGAGTACCCTGTTGGGACGAAGCACGGCCGGAGGCCTAGAAAGTGGCACGGCCCTTGTGATTCGCGCCTCTCAAGGAAACGCCATGGCGGTTTTTGTCGATGAGGTTGTGGGACAATCGCAGGCCGTCATCAAACCTCTGGGCAAGGAAGTAAAACAAATTAAGGGTTTTTCAGGAAGTGCCATTTTGGGAGATGGACTTCCTTCAGTGATTCTCGATATTCCTGAACTGGTAAAACGTCTCTATCCCAATTTACTCACCAACGGTTCGGGCAATCGTGCAGCCAGGAGTATAGGAGCATGACAACGACACTTGATCAACGCTATCTCACATTTTCACTCGGGCCTGAGGGCTACGCCATTCCTCTTCTCTCTGTGCGAGAGGTGATTGCGGTTCCTGAGATTACGCCCATGCCTTTTACTCCCGCCCATTTTTTGGGTCTTATGAATTTGCGTGGACAGGTCATTTCGGTGATTGATCTGCGGAATAAATTGGGAATTAAGCCTCTGACAGCAACGGAAAATGCCATCATTATCTGTGAGCTGCAGTCAGGCCATTTAGGCATCTTGGTTGATTCAGTCGATGCGGTGTTAACGCCCACCGCGGATGCCATTTCTTCCCCACCTGAAGTGAAGGGAAGTCTGAATCGAGAATGCATCGCGGGCGTTTTTAGGCATGAAGAAAAATTAATTTTATTAATAGATCTTGAAAAAACTTTGTCGGGTGATGATCGCAAGGCCATGAGCAAACCTGCTGTGGCCCAAACACAATCACCCAACAAAGTCGCGTAAGAGGAGGAAGACCATGTCTTTACTAAAATCATTTGTCCATCGCTTCACCTTGGAATCGAGGATTCGTTTGTTTGTCGCCCCTTTAATCCTCGGATGGATCTTCACCACGTGGATACTCATCTTCCAAAATTATATGACCTGGCAAAATGCCCAGGTGAATAGGGATGGGCAAGTGGCCGCGGTCTATGATCTGCAGGTCGATGCCAAAAAGATTTTTAATGACAAGTCCATAACAAAACAGGAAATTGCGGCAAAAGAGGCCCAGCTTGATCAAAAACTTACAGAACTTGTTGATGTTGCTGTTAAGCAATTAAATCAAGAACAAGAAAGCTTAAATAAAGCGGCATTTACCAGCAAGTGGCTCATTATCTTTTGTCTCCTGGCCTTTGTCTTATTTGGAACAGTCGTCGCCGCTTTTGCTTTGTTTGTTGTTCGCGACTTAACTTCACAAGTCTCGACGGTCACGAATGAA
>JAHFAA010000365.1 GCA_023250775.1 Bdellovibrionales bacterium | reverse complement strand
TTCATTTGTCCAGCTTCTTCATTCATTCCGGCTTGATGAAAACAGGCAGCTGCCTCTTTGTAATGACCAGCTTTTATAAAGTGGGGATACGGTTGTTCAGCTCTTCTAATGTAGCTTTCAGCTAAACGTCTTGAAAAATCAGCATTCGTGACCTTGATTCCAAGCAGGCACTCAAACTTCACTACAGTATCCATTACTCTTTCAGGATTACCATGCCCTAGTTCTGAGTCGTATTTGCCTTGAACTTGTTGAATAATTTTCTGCCATTCAACTAGATCTGAATCTGAAATTAGAGATTGGTTGCGGGCCTTGCCACCTGGTTGAGCCAAGAATAAAACGACTTCCGACAATGCTTGAGACCAATGTGGTGCTGATGGAAGCGCTTGCTCAGCAAACGCTCTCAACGGCGATAGCATGTCTGCGAGTTCTGAAAAATTACCAAATCGAGTTGCAACATGCGAAGCAATCTCGAAGTAGGTTGTCGCCCTCATTCCAGAGCCTAGAAAAGAATCCGGCACAGTGATTTCTATTTTAAGAATTTCAACACATTCGTGCACAAGTCGATCTGCTATATCGGGTATGCTGAACAATACTTTTGGATCAAGTCTACGCCAAATTGCTTTACTTTCCCACAGCACTGCAAGGTACTGTGCTCGTAGCAATGGGTCTGGAGCACACTGGACTTGCTCCCAATAATATTCAAAGGCAGGCGAAGGCAATTCATACCAGTATTCGAGCGGAGTTTGATTGGAATTTGGAATCTCCAAAATAGATCCGTCCCCGGGGTCCCCGGGATCGACTTTTCTTATAGGGCCTTTGGCGGTGGCCCGGACTGCTCTATAGCTCCAGTCGTGACGCTTGTTTTCAATAGAATCATTTGGAAGAAGTTGCATCGCACGCCAATGCAAATCCCCAGCATACCAATTCAACATACTACGATCATCTTTTAAGATTTCTCCTAGAAGTTCACTAAACTTATGAATGTCATCAAAATTACGAATTTTTTCACTCAAAGTATTATTTCGCATAGAATTTTCATCTTACTCCGCAGCAACAAGCTAGGCGAGAAGGTTTACATGTCAAAACGCATCCCAGGACGATAATAACAGGGCGGGCGAACGTATTAACTCGTAAGACAGGAGGACAGAACTGGAATATGCCCAAAGCATAGTGAATCAATTTCCTCGCCAGATCACTTCATTTAAACCTTTAACGCGCCATTACTAAGCCCGCGCCCTCCCCCCCGCTCGCACGCCACGTCAAGATCAAAATTGCTCTATACAAGCAGTTAGAAAGTCATCCACTTGGGAGTACCAAGTTTATAAAAAAAAGCCTCGCAAACGCGGGGCTTTTTTATTTCACCACACATTTCAAAAAAACTCCCAAGGGGATTCGAAGCGAGAAAGCGACCACGGCAAAAGTGTGCCCAAGCGCATCGGTCGAAATGGACATCTCTAACAGCACGGCATACTATAGAAATAGAAAATTTTAGCGAACATCTCGCAAGTCAAATCTTTTTACTTCTCGTTTTATGGTGATCAGGATGTAATTTAAAATGACGAGTTTATTGATTGTTAGCATTTCTATTTTTGCTGGAGTTCTAGGTGCCATTTTAGGTCTTGGGGGAGGAATTATTGTCATTCCGGCCTTGACGCTGATTTTGGGGATCGACATTCGTTATGCCATTGGCGCCAGTATCGTATCTGTGATTGCCACTTCTTCAGGAGCGGCCGCACGTTATGTTCGCGACCATATGACAAACATACGGCTGGCGATTTTTTTAGAGGTTGCCACAACCACGGGTGCCTTATGTGGAGCGGTTCTCTCCTCGTATATTCAATCTCGATATTTATTCATTTTGTTCTCCCTGCTTCTTTTGCAATCAGCTTTTATGATGTGGAAGCGTGGCAGGCAGAAACAAGCGGCCGACAATAAAGACAAAAATAAGGGGCATGCTTGGGCCCATCATCTCAAGTTGAACTCTCATTATCCTGATTTTCATCTGCAAAGGGATGTTGAATATCTGGTTGAGAATGTTCCTTTGGGGTTTTTTTATATGTTTGGAGCGGGAATACTTTCCGGGCTCCTTGGAATAGGTAGTGGGGTTTTAAAAGTGCTGGCAATGGATTCGGCCATGAAACTTCCGATTAAAGTGTCTTCTGCCACCAGTAATTTCATGATTGGCGTCACGGCTGCAGCCAGTGCCGGAGCTTACTATATGAAAGGCGACATCTTGCCGGAAATTGCCGCCCCTGTGGCCATCGGAGTTTTGATTGGCTCTTTTTTGGGCGCCCATTTCATGACGAAAATGCATAGTGATGTGATCCGCAAAATCTTTATTTTTGTATTAATCGTAATCTCAGTTCAAATGGGAATAAAAGGGTTTGGATTATAAAATGGCCAAAGATGAAAGAATTGGGAACGCCGAACTTTTGATTGCACATGTTCTCAGATGGGGAGTTCTCCTTTGTGCCGCAATCATCTTTATTGGTTGGATCACCCTGTCTGATAAAATCATCATGGCGGGTCTGTTGATTCTTATATTTTTACCAATCGCTCGTGTCTTTGCAGCTGCTCTTATCTTTATAATACAAAAAGATTATATTTATATCTTCTTGTGTTCTTATGTCTTTATCATTCTCATCACAAGCTTGTTCTTAGGTAAAAAAATATAGCGCATCAAGCACTTCTAATCACGGATCGAAATGTTTCTGACACTCACTCCGGTCTCAACCACTCCGGGGTCACTGTCAAAAACGAAGCGGATTTCCACATTTTTGCCGGCGAAAGAGCTCAAAGAAAATTCATAAGTTTGCAGAGGGATGGCGCCGCTTTTTTTCTCGAGGAGAACGGTTTCTTGACCTTCGCTGATGGCAAGAACTTTGAAAAAGTCATAATCGAGTTCGGTATTGATGACGGCATCGAAGGTTAAGTGATAGGCGCTCTTGTCGGGAAGTCTGACAAAAAGTGCGGCCTCGGCATGAACATTATTTTGGTATTTCTCCTCATGTCCAATTTTAAGCGCGCCATTTTCAACCACCCAACCATCGTTGGGCCTTGAGTGTTCTGTATAAAGGATCAGTGGCCGCGATTCTCCTGAGCTAAAGTCGAGGGACAGATCCTGGTCAGGCGAAAGAATCAGGTTTTGCGGAACGACCCGGTACTGAAAAAATTTTCTCCAAACTTTGACACTATTTTGGTTATATCCGGTCATTTCAATTTTAGAAATTTTGAATTTATCAGTCTCAATGCTTTTGGGTAAAGCAAGTTCACGGCCTTCAGGATTATCCAATTCAATATTTTCTTTTGCAAGAATTGTATTGCCCTCTTTGAACTCTATCGAAGCAGTCTGCTCCCATTGAGCAAAGACGGAGGGAGGTTGATTCAGAATAATATCCTGGCGCCCATCCTCTTTGAAAAAAACGTAGGAAGTATAGTCAGGGGACATCTCATTCAATTTTTTCGAAATGATTTTTAACTGATCGGAATTTCCATTGTAGAAATCAGAAAGACTCGATGGGGCGAGGTCATCCGCTAAGACACCAATGTCTTCAATCAGTTTTCCGGCATTCAATCCAACCCGCACAGTCTGACGAAGAGCGAAGCCAATGTTCTGGCCGTGGGGAAGATGCTTAAAAGGCCCGGTATTTTCGGGCGGCAGTTCTTTTAATAATTCGTTGAGACTATAGTTATTAGCGCCGCCTGCACCGGTGTTTTCATCTTCTCCGAAGATGATCGCGGCACCGTGATCCTGCATCTGTGCCGAGAACATGTCACAGGAAGAATAGCATGAGGAATTGTTGAACACCGCTACAGGTTTAAAATAAAATTGCCCCAGCTCATTCATTTTTTTTTCGGAATTGAGGGGAAGATCTGCCGTGAATTCACTTCCCTGCCGAACTGCATCTCTCAAGGCGCTGGTGAAAGTGCCATTGGGGTCCACGAGCTCAAAATAAAACTGATTAGCACTGCTGTTTTTCAAGCGGAAATTAAGCGGAACAGGATTTGAAGGATGAAAAAGTTGCACCATGTTTTCGGCCAGCGCAATTTGACCGCCGCCATTATTGCGAATGTCAAAGATAAGGCCATCGGTCTTGGCAAATTTGTGCAATAGCAGTTGTTTCACTTCCAGCACCACTTGATCCAAGCTTAATTTTTCAGGCACAAAACTTGTCAAACTAAGGTAGCCGAAATTTCCATATTCATTGGCGATAATACTATATTTTAAAATTGGCTCAGCGGTATCAATAAGGTCTCCGCTCACCTGCGTGGCCTTTTTATTTCCAGTTTTGCGAAAAAGTTTATTGAATTCATTTTGATAATCGTCTTCCGCCACTGGATTTTTCTTATTGCCTTC
>JAHFAA010000364.1 GCA_023250775.1 Bdellovibrionales bacterium | reverse complement strand
GGGACATGACTGAGGCGAAGTAGCGATCGGCGACGGCAAATTTATCGGCCAGAAAATACATCAGAGGATAATCTCGATCATCATAATATCCCATGGCCCGCTCGCCATTATCTTTTTTGGAAGCGTTTATCCTGACGTAATTATCATTCAGTCCGTTGTTCCATGCCAGGTGCGAACCATCCCATTGGTGGTTCATATCTTTGATGCACACCTTGGCCAGATGAAAGGGGGTTATTTTATTTCCGCTGGGGTCCAAGTTAAATTGCCCTTCATCCAAACCGTCTATCTCAGAACCGTAATAAGCAGGGTCACTGAGTTTTCCAAAAACATTATCGAAGGAATGATTTTCCTGCATCATCACGATGACGTGCTCGATGGGATTCGTTTTATCGGGAGTACCTGGAGCGTCCTCTGGTCGTGGCAGAGTTCCTGCATTCACACTGCAATTGGGAGCAGGGTCTTGCGAAAATGCCAGGGTTGAAAAAAGAAATAATGAGAGAATGGTGACGAAGAAGGTCGAAGACATAAGTAATTCCTTTACTCATGATTATTTTCGGTACCTCCTTCTCGGCATTTTATAGACGTTCTACATAGGTAAAGTTTGCCGTTGTGTTATTCCTGGGCGAAGAAAATCTCGGGAAAAGCTTCCTGATAATCGTAAGGCGGCCGATCCCTCAAAACGAGATTTACAATTTTCTTGCGGTCACTCTCCGGCAGATTGACGGTTGAGTCTATAAACCTTCTTTGCAGCATGCTGTAGTAATAACCAAAAATTTGCGAATGAAAGGAACTTTCGTAAATCGATTTCATGCTGGCGGAGTTACGCAACTTCTCACGCGTCTCAGGCGTTTCTCGGGTAAAAATTTTCCAAAGTTGTGCGTAATTGATGAACAGCTCATAGATAAACATCCCATAGGCCTCATCATGAAAATCCCGGCCGTGAGAAGTGTAGATAGTTTGTGTTTGGGAAATAAAATATTTATACAGTTCATTTTGCGCCGGCCCTGCCACCAAATCCAAATAGGCATGCCACATTTCGTGATAGATAGCGCCGATTTTTGAATCGCTCAGCTTTGCAAACGGCAGTAATTTGCCACTTGTCCCGTCTTGCATCTCAAGCGGAAAGTACATGGTGTCAAGAATAGGATTGTAGGCCCCATAGGTATCTTCAGGCAGTTTCTTAAAAACAACCGCGCGAAGTTTGGGGGCCGCTTCTTGCAGATATTTGAAAGGAGAATGCATCTTCTCCAAATTCTTAAATAAGTCAGTAAAAACATCCGGTGCGGCCTTGATGACTTTGACTTGGTCAAATTGATCTTCTTTGGAGGAATAAATCAGGGTTGCTTCTGAACGGCAGATGGAGAAAAAAGAAATTAAAAGGATGGCGAAATTTCGCATAGAAAATTCCTTCTCAATTAAAGAAATAAGAAAGATTGTTTCAGCAAATGATCAATTTGAAAATAGGGCCTTAAAGCGGCGTAGCGCGGTTGGGATCACCCACCACATCATCGGCGGAAGGTAATTGCAGCGCGGGTTTGGACTCAGGCGTGAAAACGCCCTCCTTGATCGTGCCCACCATTTGGATGGCACCTTTGACTCCGGTCAGGGCCGTAAGACGAGAATTCCACTCAGAAGGGGCGACGGCCAAACGACGCTCTGAACGCAGACCTTTGTTGATGACGGCGCAAAGCTTGAATCCTTTCAAATTGCATTTTTCCATATAGGCGGCAACTTTGTAGCGGCCGTCGGGAGAGGGAGGTTCGGCCTTGGCAAACTGCGCACTGAAAAAAATGATCAAAGCGAAAGCAAGCATCATTGACTTCATGGAGTACCTCCTGCCGTTGCAGGATTGGCGGGAAAAAGTTGGAAAGATTCACAGGTGGTGTGATTGTCGGTATGAGTGTTGAGGCGCTCATACTCACAGGCATAGTCAATGAGCACGCGCAAGTCTTGGCGGATTTTTTCTTTTAATCCGGACGAAGCGGCGGTTGCCGCATTCACCTTATCCAGGACACTCTGGGGAATATTGCAGGTCTGTTTGTCTCCCCCGTCGCGCGGATTGTACCAGGGATTTTCGATGCAATAAGTATCCATCTCTCCATCATATTCCTTCATTTTTCTGCTCAGGTTAACAAGCTCACTGGATTTATTTTTGATTTCAGTAATCAGATCATTCTCACTGGCGGTAGTAACTCCCATGGATTGATGCTGCAATTGAATGCTGGCCCGTTGGGCGGCTTGCATCGACGTTAAAAAAGTTTTGAATCCGCTGGCCAGTGTCGAGACGCGGCAGATGTCCTGATCCTTGGCCAATTTATTTTCGATATGACCGGTGCTCATATCTTGCTCTCCTTCAAGCTCAAACGCGTCACTCACATTGAGATAGGCCGAACACGATTCTAATACATCACCGATCGATTCTTTTCCTGGCACGGGCAGGCCACTGGGATTTCTTCCCAAGGAACATTCACTCACTCTGGGCGTGGGAAACGAGTTCTTATGTGTATGTAAACGAGTGAAACGAAGCGCTTCTGAAAGAGAGATGTTTTGATCACCATTTATATTGGGATTTCCCACAGGGTGCAGGTATCCCTTGTTCGCCTCAGGGCTTATATTGATCGGCTGGGCCAGCCCCAAAATGTTGCTGAGAGCATCTCCATGGGCAGGATCCAATGTACCTGTAACATTCGTGCCGGTTGCACTGATGGCACAAATTCCACTGTCGCGAAAAATTTCTACCGTTCCACCCGAAAAGCAGGAAGCATCAAGAACTCCGACCTTGATTCCCTTGTTTTTCAGCTCGAGAAGTTTTTCTTTAATTTCACGCATGGGGACGAGTTCTCCGTCTCCCATGCAAACCATATGGTCTGGCGGCTGAGAACCATGGGTGTTAATCGCCAGTAAAAATTGATCTCCGGGAGTGTTTCCCAAATTCTTTTTGGCCTCAGCAATGGCCTTGAACATGCTCGCTTTTGTGAGGACGGGAACATTGCCGGTGCCCGTTGGTCTGCGCTTCCAATTTGCACCACTATACAGAAACTTAGTATTACCCCAGCCATTTTTTGCCACTAATGATTTGGCGGCCACATCAAAATTTTGCGCGAAGAGATTGTATCGCCCTCGTTTATTGGCAGGAACACCTTCAAGGTCAGGAACTGGCAGGCCTCCGCCACTGGTGGTGGTGACTGCTTCACAATACGGGCCGGCCTTGGTCATATCGCAACTGCGATCGGCCTTCCATTCGGTCTCGCAGCCACCGCCAATCATCAGGGCCTGGTTTTTGGCGCTGACTTGCTCCAATGGGAAAAAGCAAAGGACCATCAAAATAAAAATTATTGTATTATAGATTGGTGGCATAGGAGCTTATCGGCAAAGCTCAGGTAAATGTTAAAGATCGTCTAAACTTAATAAGGTTGAGCTTGCCCTCACACACTTCGGGCACCAGCTTCCTTGATGCTGATTATTTTTTTTACCAATCACATCCAAAGCCGAGGCCTTCCACTTGTGTCCAAGCTTGCAGCGCCAGAGTAGATAGAGAGTGGAATTGATATATTCTTTTGAGACCAGCTCGCCTCCTCTTTTGAAGGCATGATCTTGCAAAATTTCCAAAGAAAATTCTCTTTTCGTCATGGTGAACTCCTTGGAATTAATGCCATAAATTGCTATAGCCAGAGAGACTCAACCTTGGCAAACCCGGATGTAAAAAGTTCCGGCACTCTCTACAAAATATGCAACTTGGGATATAGATGCGTGCTTCGAATAAAAAGGAACATCTATGACTATCTTGGCAAAACGTTGGTGCAGTTTTTTTGTCGCTTTAATGATCTTCTCCGCCGCCGCCCAGGCCTGGGACGATCGGACCGATTCTCTGATGACCGCTTATCAGCAAGGCGGACTGGAAGAACTTGGGCGCTTCGAGGCGGGAGGAGTGGAAGTTCGTTTTGCCATGACCGCTGAGGCGCGAGCGCTCATTACCTCACGGACTTTTGATAAACCGGACCCAAATTATAACGAAACCAACTTTCTTAATTTTGTGAGAGAAACCTGGAAGGCCGGCATCGATTATTTTCACGTCATGGTTCCGCAGCTGCCTTTCGCCGAGGTCAATATCGTCCTTCACGATTTGAAAGAAGATCGCAAAAATACCATCAATCTTACCGGAGTCGACAGCCGTGTCGTCACCATGGATCTACGACGCTGGCATAAAATCTATCTTGGCTATTCGGGATTCCTTGGGGCCGCAACCAGCATTCATGAATTCGCCCACGTCAATAATTACTGGCTCGACGAAGGAGAAGAAAAACTCCATCGCGAACAAGCTGCTATCGTTTTCGAGGCCCTCAATCTGGTTAAGCTCAAAGGCATGG
>JAHFAA010000363.1 GCA_023250775.1 Bdellovibrionales bacterium | reverse complement strand
CAGATAGAACCCATCGTCGATGACAAGTTGACCTTTTAGCCGGATGGGCAAAATGCCTCCATGCCCAGTGGCAGGCGTGGCAGAAGCCCCCAGAAGAAAGGAAGATGTTTGTAAGGTCAGGTTGGCATGGAGAGTTAATGAATTTAAATTGGGCACACGAATAATTTGAATTACACATTGTTCCTGCTGGCCACCATTGGCGAAGAGAAGATCACGATTGAGATTGGTGTTAATGCCAGTGAGGGGAAATACATAGGGTACAACCAAAGTTAAAGCAGTTGGAGTGCTGGAAATCCGTACAAAGCCATAACTACCCGCGTGAAGATGGTTTTCAGCGCCGATCTCAGAATCGCAAGCGGTGTTCGAAGTTGCCATCGATACATGCCACATAATTTCATCATCGGGCCGGAAAGCGTTTGAGCCGAATGCGGCACTGACTGTCAATTTTGTTCCAATTGCATCTGTCACCATTGCCGTGACACGTCTCGAACTCGACCATGTTCTCGTGGTAGACGGCACAACGCTGACACCTCCACCGCTCATTGCCGTATCCATGCTTGCAAGAGACGTGAGCGAATTAACTGTCACATCACCATCGGCACCATTGCCAAAAGGACTCAAATCACCTTTACCCAGCGCCTCGCCATGCTTCAAATAGAAAACTGCTTTTGGAGGAGGGTTGGAGAGGTTAAACAACTTGCCGTGAATTCCCTCAGCGGCGAAAAGCCCGTGAGGGAAAGCGCGGAATTGAACATTGCCAGTGCAGTCGACCTGATCGAAAGATTCAATATAAACGCGCGGGGATTCAGGAGAACCATTGCCCACAGGGATGCGAAGATTGGTGTCCGCCGATCCGTTGGTGGTATTCTGGCAATCACTCCTGAGTGATTCGGGAGCGAAGGGGCCGATTTCCATGTCTGGCCGTGGAGAATAGGATGGCAAGATAACTCGGAAAGATTTTGTATCCCCCAGATAAGCATTATCGCAGACAGAGGAATTGTCGCTAACCAAAACCAGCGAACGGCAACTCACCAATCGCATTGTTTTGAGCTGGTTGCCATTTCCATTCGTTTCAATAAAATCCGGATCAGAAATACGAGGGTGGTTGCTGCAGTCAGAATTAATGTGAATAGGCACATCCACATCACCACTTTGAAAGGAGATATCGGGCGAGTTTCCGCAGCGAGTGGTACCTTCAAACATGGGGAGGCCCGCGCCAGACCATGCCACCACCCTGAAGTTCCACACTCCAGGTTTCAAGGGAAATTCGAGATCACGTCCGTCACCGACAATGTGGTGGGCGAAAGTCAGCCCGAAAGTTTTGTTGAGGCCCCAGATATAAACGCCATTTAAAGTTGTACCGGCGGTGGCCGCACCTAAGTTCAGGCGAATTTTTCCTGTGGGAGTTTGCTTGCGCGCACAACCAAACGAGGTTGCCAGGAGCAAAATGAATAGGATTATGTACCTCATGAACATACATAAATTATAGTTTTATTGGGAATTTCTGCTCAAAAAAAGACATGGGAATTAATGATCATAGGGCAGTTCTTTGAAATCATGGATGTTTTCTATCTGGTTGATTTTCTTGCTGATTTGAGGGGAAAAAGGGGTATTTTAAAAAGTGGCATAAAGGGTGGGCAGCAGAGGCCAAAGCTTAGGGGCAAAATGGAAAAGAAGCATTCCAAACATTGCCATTCGCACCTTTCTCATCACCGGCCCGGCCAGGGGCACCATCAAAAGGAGCAAAGCCCCCCCCCGGGTTTAATCCTGCAACTCCACCACCAATTAAATAACTGAGTGCTGATCCAATAACCTGATCACCCATGCAGCCTCTGAAATAAATTCTGCCGCCCCCACCTCCGCCGCCGCCTTGGCCGGAGCTGACGCCATTGCCGCCTAGGCCTCCTGTGGCACTAAGTCCCATCGGAGTGGGAGAAGAAAAATATTGAGTGGTGACAAAAATTGTCCCTCCTGCACCTCCGCCCCCTCCGTGACTCTCCCCATTTGTGTCCCCTAAAAGGCCATTGGCAGAGACAGACAGGACTGCTGATCCTTGGACTTCAATTTCTCTGGCGTAGATGAGGATAATTCCACCCCCCGCCCCGCCACCCTGTCCGATGGCAATGCTGCTAGTGACGTTGCCATGTCCTCCTGAGGCCCCCATGTGGATAGGCCCGATAGGTCCTATAGACGGAACCCTCCCAAGACCACCTTGGCCGGCAATTGCACCTCCAAAAGTGGAACCTGCGCCACCATTACCAACATTGGCACCACCGCCTCCCCCTGCTACTCCGCCGTGACCAACTCCACCACCCATCCCACCGGTTGCTTTTCCGAGAGGGTCGGCCATCAGTCCTGGAGAAGGTAAATCACAGTAAATGCCAAGACTGCCACAAGAAACACCACCGCTCTCCGTGGTAAAGCCATCTGGACCGATGCCTTGAGAATAGATCAAATTCGAGGGATTGGGAGTACCCCAAGGGTAGCCTCTCCCTTGCGCCGTTAGGGTCAGTGGCGCGGATATGGTTAACTTATTTTGAACTCTGATGGCCATGATTCCACCGCGTCCAATCCCTGGGCCGACAACTCCTGTCGTAAACGAGACTGTATTAAGGGTCGTGCCCCCGGACACCGTCACCGCCTGAAAATTGGGAACGCGAATAACTTGCATCACACAGACGGGATAGCTCGTGTGGTCTGGATTTGAGAATTGAATATTGGCATTCAGATTGGTGTTGTTGACACCGCCGAAGTCATGCTCAACCGTAAGCGTGGTTGCATCCATCATGTATGCTTTGGCAAAACCATAATTTCCTGCATACATCTGGGGTGAACCACAGGCCCCTGACGGGGCCTCTATGGAGACGTGCCACATGATCTCAGTATTGTCGAAGTAGGGGGTCTCCAAATTATCGCCAGCAGGAATTCCGATATTATTCATGCCAGGTTTCGCTGGATCTGAGGTTATGCTTGTAACTCGATGGGGATATGCCTGCACTTTTGAATTTGTTTGGTCCACAGGGTCGGGGACTCCATTCCAATTCCCGATGCCATCACTCCCATTTCCAAAGACACTCAAATCACCCTTACCCAGCGCTTCGCCATGCTTTAAAAAGAAAACCGATCTATTTGCGGCAACACCGTTCACGCCATTAATGAGTTTGCCATTGATTCCAACCGTGGCGAAAAGGCCGTGAGGAAAGGCGCGAAATTGCGGCGTGCCACCGCAGCCAGGCTGATCGAAGGCCTCGATATAAACGCGTGGAGATTCTGGTGCACCATTCCCCACTGGGATACGAAGATTAGTGTCCGCCAATCCGTCGGTGGTATTTTGGCAATCACTTTTCAGTGAGTCGGGGGCAAAGGGGCCGATTTCAAGATCAGGGCGAGGTGAGTAAGAGGGGAGGATGACGCGAAAGGATTTTGTTTCGCCAAGGTAGGCATTACTGCAAAGATCAGTATCGTTCTTCGCCAAGGCCAGAGAACGGCAGGTGATGAGGCGAAGTTGCTTGAGCTGGTTGCCCATGGCCGGCGTTTCAACAAACTCAGGGGCCGAAATATACGGATGGTTGCTACAGTCGGAATTAATGTGAATAGGCACATCCACATCACCACTTTGAAAGGAGATATCGGGAGAGTTGCCACAGCGAGTGGTGCCTGCAAACATGGGGAGGCCGGCACCAGACCAGGCGACGACGCGAAAACTCCACACGCCAGGTTTTAGAGGGAGTTCGATATCACGTCCATCACCGACGATGTGCGCGCCAAAGGTCAGTCCAAAAGTTTTGTTCAGGCCCCAGATGTAAACGCCATTTAAAGTCGTACCGGCGGTGGCCGCTCCTAAGTTTAGGCGAATTTTTCCTGTGGCAGTTTGCTTGCGCGCACAGCTCAGCGAACTCGCCGAGATAAAGATAAAGATCAGGATGATGATTTTAATAGGCATAACTCGCTCCTGCCTGAATCACATATTCATTATAGGAGTAAGCCGATTTTTCTTTGGAAGTTCGCTTGCGATAAAAGGTATTGCTGTTCAAAGACCAGTGTTTGTTTAAGCTGTAGTCGACGCTGAGACCCGGATTGGCCACGCTTTCCCAACCGCGGATGGATTTTTGCGCCATGGAGTCTTGAATCTGCAAAATAAAGTAGGGTGAAATGCGGGCGCGCTGGCCTGAGAAAGTCACCTGAAGTTGATACTGGTAAATGCGGGTGTCGTTGTAGGGGTCTTCCGCCAGCTGGTTTTGCATTTCCAGCGAGTGATACCACAGCGTCCCTTTTTTCCCGGTATAGGAGTAGGCGATGGTGGGCGTGAGGATCTGAAGCTTGCTGCCTTCTTGATAGTTCTGATAGTGCTGATACTTGCCGCCAAAATAAAATTGCGAATT
>JAHFAA010000362.1 GCA_023250775.1 Bdellovibrionales bacterium | reverse complement strand
TTTCCAGCGTCGCCATCTTTTGTCGCGGCATCAGAAACGCACTTCATCTTTTCTGGGCCCTTTTTTGAGTCTTTACAAGATTCCCAATAGGTCTTACATGCACCGTCTCCCTTGGCGAATACTTGTGTTCCAAAAACCATCAAACTTAGAATAACTAGCAGATTCAAAATACGCATCGAAATGCTCCTTTTAGAGGTTGTTACCGTGGCGCCATTCTCACATAGGATTTGTGAGCTCGGAAACAAAAAAAATAAATAAACAATCCTCGTAAAATATTACGATATAATGTTCTAGCGAAGGATAAATAAATGCACAAAAACTTACATGAACTTGGCACAAAATTAACATAGGCCCATTTATGATAAAAATTGTCAGCTGCCTTCTTACGCTTTTAATCCAGTTCAACGTCATGGCCTTTGAAGTGCCAATCTTCACACCCAATGTTGTAGATGAGGCACATATTTTATCCTCCGCGGAAATCAGCAAGATCAATAAAACGATTCAAGAGGTCAGAGCGCAGTCCGATGTATGGGCCGCGGTCTACATTGTCCCTGAGCTGAAGAATACCAGCATCGAAGAGGTGGCTGAAAAGGCCTTCAAACAGTGGAAGCTCGGAGCGAAGGGAAAAAATAACGGACTCCTTATTTTGCTTTCGATCAACGATCACAAAATGAGAATAGAAGTGGGGTATGGACTCGAAGGTGAGATCACGGATCTTCTCACTTCTAGAATCATTCGTAACTTAATGGCGCCGGCCTTTAAAAAGCAAAATTATGCTGATGGAATTATGGCCGCTCTCAATGAGATTATGCTTATTAAGAGCGCTAAATCTTCGCTTGCAAATGAGGAGGTCAATTCTGAATCCCCTGAGTTCGCAGGACCCATTTTGACCCGTCTATGGCTTTGGCTAGTGGGAATGTGGCTTGTGCCGTTTTTTATTTCTTTATTAGGCCTGATGACGGCCGCTGCTCGAAAAACTGAATCGCTTGGTAAGATAAGGGCGAGTGAAAGTCTTTTTCTGCAAACAGTCGTCGGAGTTGAGGGAAGGCCAGGATTGTTCATTAAGTTATTTTTAACTGTGAATCCTGGAGTCTTTATCGTCATTTTCCCAGTGGTGTTTGGAACAGAAGAACCCGGTATCAAGTATCTTTTTAATATCGTCGGACTTATATGTTTTTTTATTGTCCTGTGGAGATCATTGTCTTTTGTTCGCCGACTTCATTCTCTCGACTATTACTTGCTTCGTGAGAAAAATAAGCTTGAGAAAAAGAACAAATATTCCGGCAGAGGTGGCAGTGATTCATCTTCCAGCTCATCCTCATGGAGTTCATCAGATTCTTCAAGCTCATCCGACTCTTCCAGTTCAGGGGGAGGAAGCTCTGGTGGCGGCGGCGCTTCCGGGAATTGGTAAGCATTTAAGATAGTAATCGTCATGGCATGATTATGGACTATGCTAGAATATCTATTATGTTTTCTTAATATTGTTAAAAAAGGAAAAATCAATGAAAGAAATTGTGTTGCTTGTTACCGTGGTTTTTTTGTCGACCAATGTCGCTTTTGCAAAACCAAACTTTGCCAAAGAGCTGGGATTGAAATGTGCTGAATGCCATACCAAGGGCATGAAGGGAAAAACCGCCGCGAATAAAAAAGATCCGGCCAATAAAGGACTCTTCTTAAAGGCCTTTGAAATGAACAAAAAACTTGCCAAGCAAGCAGGGGCCTTCAAGGGTAAGAAGACCTGTAATGATTGCCATCATGGTGCCAGAGTTCCTGCTAAGGAATAAGCTAAATGACAAGAAAGGCCTGACTAATCGGCGGCCGGGAAATATTCCTGCTTCTGCCCAATCGTATGCCCTGCCGGAATGGGGGTTCCCAGCTCTTCGATGGTAAAAACGCTTTCCGGCAAATTAAGTGATTGTCGTAATCTATCCATAGTGCTCGGAACGAAAGGGTAGAGCATGATCATGAGATTTTTTAAGATATAGAAGCAAGAAAATAATCCATTGTTTCGTTCCTCCTCGGGAAAGCGATCATCGTGCGGTTTGGTTTGCACGAAGAGACTATTCACCAGACGAGCATAATTTTCCACGGCGTAAAGGAGAGTTGAATATTCCGCCCGTTCCATGGAGCGAAGATAACGTTGAATGATCTTCGCCGTTTCTGCTTGAACCTTATCGAGTAAGATTCCCTTGGGAACCACGCCGCCAAATTTCGAATGGCAGGCGGAAATTGGTTTTTCAAACGCCGCATTCATCGGGCCGGCAAGAAAACGGTTTCTTTCCTTGAAGTTTTCAAAGTCAAAGTTAGACATTTTTTCAGGCAAACTTAAGAGGGTTACAAAATATCGAATCTGGTCAACGCTATAACCCTTTTCATCTAACAATTGATCACCGGTAAAATAATTGCCTTTGGATTTGCTCATTTTTTCGCCATCAACCATGAGATGGAAGCTGCCAAAAATGTCTGTGAGTTGAAAATCTCCTGCGGCCGGCAGCTTGCTTGGATCTTTTTGAGATCCAACCCAAAACGCCCCCTGCATGAGCACGTAAAAGTAGACGTTGTCTTGGCCCAAAAACTGGAATATTTTGGCCTGGGGCTCTTTCCAAAATTCTTCATACTTCGCTGGGTCCAGACCTTTTTTCTTCAAGGCCACCTGGGTGAACGCAATTGGAGCGATGAGGGAATCTGGCCATACATAAAGACTTTTTCCGGCAATTTCAGGGCCCCATTCTTCAGGCAGGGGGATTCCCCAGGTTACGTCCCTGGTAATTGAGCGATGGGCCCAGCCATCGAGAAGTTCATTTTCGATGCCATTGTCCAACAATAATTTTTGGCCTTGATTCAAATCTTCCTTATTTTCAAACTGCACTTGAATTTTTTTTCCAGCAGCATATTTACTTTTGTGCTTGGGAAGACTGGTTTTCAGCTCTTTGTATTTTGTTTCGTGAATATTACTGAAAGCAAGGGAGGGCAGGACGGTATTGATGACTTCATTGAAAACAGAGGCGCGCCAGGTTTTTTCTTTTCCTTGAATCCAAACTCTCAGTGTTTCAGACACCTTCCACATATCGAGAAACCAGTGCACGGTATCTTTGAGAACGGGAGTTGCATCGCTGATGGCGCTACGAGGATTAAGAAGTTCGGTTGGCGTGTACTGGGTGCCACACTTGTCGCATTCGTTGCTATAAGCATTTTCATTATCACATTTTAGGTTCGGGCATTTCCCTTGCACAAAGCGATCTTGAAGAAACCGCCCTACTTTCGGATCAAACCATTGCTGGCTGATGCGCTTATTTAACAGTCCATTGTTGTTAAGCTTGCGCATAAAATCTTGCGCCATTTGCTTATGGATCGGGAAACACTCCGGCCGTGAGGTCCCTGAATAGACGTCGAGACTTACGTCATAGCGTTTAAGAGTTGCATATTGCTGCTGATGAATCTCGTCAATAAATTCGCGCGTGGTCTTTCCTGCTTTCAAGGCGGCAAGTTCACTGGTTGAGCCGTGATCATCGCTTCCACTGACGAATAAAACATTTTGGGCGCCAATCAGCATGCGCATATAACGGGCATAGACATCAGGAGGAATGTTCGCTCCCGCCAAATGCCCGAGATGAATTGGGCCATTGGCGTAGGTCATGGCGGCGGTAATGACCGCCTTTTTTGGTCGGTGAGCGCGTTTTTTAATCGCTTCGATATCGTTAGGATTTCCTGCGGGATTTTCTGAGTTTGGTCTATGTTGATTCATATCGTTTCCTAATAAAAGTAGAGTGATCTTACCCTTGATTATTTGAACTGTCAGGCGGAAGCATGACAAACGGGGCCCCGAGTTTCTCGCTGGCACGATAAGTCATATAGAGTCCGCAACAGCGATTGCAGATGGGAAGAAGTTTTTTTTCAACATGCTTTCGAAATTTTTCGGATAAAGGGTTGTAGTAGACGGTCTCAAAATTCTCTTTGAAAACATTGCCGGGAATAACATCCGGATGGCCGGGGCAAAAAATCATCTCCCCATTCGAGTGAATGCGAATCCAGTGGGACGGCATAATGCATCCATTCAGCCCGAACTTCTCGGCGTAATTGTGATAGAAAGCTTTGCCCATCTTGGAGGAAAACATTTTTGGAATGGTGGTGATATAGGGAGGGAAGATGCGAATTTTCTTTTTGAGCTGAACAATTTTGTCGATGGCAGCATCAATCATCTCAAACTTACTGTCAGTCACCCAGCCGGTCCAGGCATTACTTGAGGTAATCCCGAACTCTTTTTGCAAAACCTGATTGTATTCTTCGCCAGCACTATGAGGCATGAACCATCGCAAATTAAAATTGACGATCGTGGCGCCAACTGTTTTGGCCACCTTGATGATCTTCTCAAGATCATCGGGATTATGTT
>JAHFAA010000361.1 GCA_023250775.1 Bdellovibrionales bacterium | reverse complement strand
ATCTGTTTCAGAGCCGTTTGGCCTTTCGGCATTAGAGGCGCTTTATTATGATATCCCCATTATTGTTTCGCGCCAGTCTGGAGTTTCAGAAGTGATCAAGCATGCCCTTAAGGCCGATTTCTGGGATGTTGAAGAGTTGGCAGATCTTATCGTTGGAGCTCTAAAGTATCCTGAATTGCGACGAGATCTTTTGCAAATGGCAAAACAAGAAGTGAAACGCTTAGATTGGGACGCGTCCGCGGCCCGTGTAATAGATGTATATCGAAAAGTGATATAAAGCTTAGGAAGAAATAATATGTCCGCCGTTTGTTTCTATTTTCAAGTACACCAACCATTCAGGATAAAACGATTTCGTTGTTCTGATGTTGGAAAGCGGCAGCGATATTTTGCGGATGATAAAAATTCTCTCATTCTCGATAAAGTTGCCCGCAAGTGTTATTTAAAGACCAATGCCGTTTTGCTCGAGATGATTCAGCGATATCAGGGAAAATTCAAGGTCAGTTTTTCCATTTCAGGTGTTGCTCTTGAGCAGATGCGTCTTTATTCTCCTGCAATTCTCACGTCGTTCCAAAAGTTAGTTGAAACGGGATGTGTCGAGATTCTGTCCGAAACCTATCATCATTCTCTCGCGGCATTGTATTTGGAAGATGAATTTTTTTCCCAAGTCGAAGGACATGCTCGGGAGATCAAACACTATTTTGGGGTCAGGCCAACTGTTTTCAGGAATACTGAGCTTATTTACAACGATCATATTGGAAAGTTAGTGCACGGTATGGGATTTAAGGGCATCTTAGCGGAAGGTGCTGATGACATTCTAGGATGGCGCAGCCCCAACTTTGTCTATCGCCATCCTGAGGTTGATCTAAAAATTCTCACTAAAAACTACAAACTCAGTGATGACATCGCCTTTCGTTTTTCGAATCGTGCGTGGAATGAATTCCCTTTGAAAACCGATAAATTTGCTCGGTGGGTACACGCCCTGTCTGGCAACGGCGATACAGTTAATCTATTTATGGATTACGAAACTTTTGGTGAACACCAATGGGAAGAGACGGGAATTTTTGAATTCCTTCGTCATCTGCCTGAGGCAATTTTCCGTCATTCCGACTGGGAATTTCTCACACCCTCAGAGGTTTTGGCAAAATACCCCGCTGTTGCTCCCTTGAATTATCCTCGAAATGTTTCCTGGGCGGATCTTGAGAGAGACATCAGTGCTTGGAATGGCAATGAGATGCAGAGACTTGCCCTGTCTCGTGTCTATTCCTACGCAGATGCAGTTAGTCGGCGAAATAATACCGCCGTACTTAAAACTTGGCGGCGTCTTCTGACCTCTGATCACTTTTACTACATGTCCACAAAATTTTTTGCAGATGGTGATGTGCATGCCTATTTTAGTCCGTTTAAAAGTCCCTATGAGGCCTTTCTTTCTTACATGACGATACTTGAAGACTTTGAACTTTATCTTGAAACAAAAAATACTCGGTATTCTCAACCAATTTAATGTCATAATAAAGCAATTATGAAAAAACCAGATTTTGTTTTTGAAGTGTCTTGGGAAGTTTGCAACATGGTCGGCGGTATTCACACCGTCATCCAAAGCAAGGCCGCGCAAATGCGCGAGCGTTTTGGTGACGATTATATTTGTGTCGGCCCCCATATTCCTCATCCCATTTCCATTACTCCATCATTTCGGGAAGAAATTTGGAGCGATGCTGTTTATAAGTTAATCCAGGATTTCAGTTCCCAAGGAGTTGCGTGTCGCATGGGGCGCTGGAATATTCCCGGAGCACCCAAGGTATTGCTGGTCGGCTTTAAGGAACTGTTTCATCAAAAAGATAGAATCCTTGCTCATTATTGGGAACGTTATGGCGTCAACTCATTGTTTGGGGCCTATGATTATACCGAGCCCGTATTATTCTCTCATGCTTGCGGACTGCTTATTGAACAAATTTGCAATCGTTTGCTACTCCCCGATGGCAAACGTGTTCTCGTTCACGCTCACGAGTGGATGGCCTCGATCGCGCTCTTGCACTTAAAAGAAACGTCTCCAGATATTGCGACTGTCTTTACAACTCATGCGACTATTCTTGGACGCTCCCTTTCTTCGCGTGATCGCCAAAAAACAATTGGCGCTTATTTGACGAGTCATCCCTCTGCAGTTTGGGCGCATGAAGCTGGTGTGGAGTCGAAGTATTCATTGGAAGTCATCAGTGCCCGCGAGGCGGATTGTTTTACCACTGTGAGTGAAACAACCTCCGATGAATGTGGGCTTATCCTCGGCAAAAAAGCAGACGTCATCGTTCATAACGGATTGAGTGATGATATTCCGAGCCAGCATCTGCTTGAGCCCGCGAATCGCGAGAAAATGCGTCACCGAATGTTGCAAATTGCCTCTGAGGTGACGGGTTTTAATTATGACTCAGATAAAACGTTCATGATGGTCACTTCCGGTCGCTACGAATTTCGCAATAAAGGGGTGGATCTTTTTATAGATACCGCTTTAGATTTGAAAGAATCTCTTAAAACCCAAGAGCACATGCAAAAAGTAATAGCTTTTGTTATGTGTCCGGCCGGTCACGCCCAGCGTGTATTCCCCCGTTCTGAAAATGCATTTTCTACCCATATGATCATTGATGCTTTTCATGATCCACTTCTCAATCTCTTGGTTCAACGAGGCCAAGTTAATTCCATCGACAATCCTGTTCATGTCATTTTTCTTCCTTTGTATTTGGATGGGACAGACCCCACTATTTTGGAATCTTATTGGGAACTTGTTTCAGGCATGGACCTCGGGGTTTTTCCTTCATGGTATGAACCTTGGGGATATACCCCTCATGAAGCTGTTTGCTTGGGCATTCCCACTGTCACAACCGACTGTGCTGGTTTTGGGCGTTGGGCCCAATCGCTCCCTGGTAGTGAGAAAGAAAAAGGTGTCATTGTTGTCAACCGTGTTCGGGCAGAAACCTCGAGCAGCTATGATGAAGTTCGATTGGCCTTTAAGGCCAAAATGTTGGAACTGATAACAGGTTCAAAAGCAGAAAGAATGAAATGGTCCGAGGGCGCGCTTCAAACAGCAAAAAAGGCCCGTTGGGGAGATTTGATAGAAGGCTACATGAATGCCTTTTCTTTTGCGATTGAACGTGCCACCCTTCGTGTTTCAAAAAGTCCACATTCACGCTTTCGCTCGTTTTCGTTGGGCAATGTTGTCGCCCCTTCACGCTTCAGCCATGCTCGCGCCAATGTTAAGAAATTTTCAGTTACCACGCGTTTTCCCAATGTCCAAAAATCCTTGAGAGAATTCATGGGACGTACCATGAGTTGGAAGTGGAATCCAAAAGTACTGCAACTGTTTTATCGCTTGGATAAAAAGTTATGGGAGCAAGTCGATCAAGTGCCTTTAAGATTCATTCGAAATGCCGACGATGAGATCGTCAAAAATATTTCCACCAATCCTGAATTAAAAAAAACCTTTGATGAAATTCGCCTTGGCTTCGAGGCCAATGATAAGGCCAGTGCCAATGCTCTTGCCAATTATGATCGCGCCTACTTTTGCATGGAATATGGAATCACCGACAAGTTAAGAATTTATAGTGGTGGTCTCGGCATGCTTGCAGGTGATCACTTGAAAACTGTTTCTGACATGAAAATTCCACTCGTAGCCTTTGGGCTTTTTTATCAATATGGATATTTTCGCCAGGTATTGGGACCTGAAGGTCAGCAGCTGGCCAATTATGATCGCTCAGAAGTTGAAAACCTTGAGTTAACTCTCGTGCAGGATGCTGCTGGAGGAAGACTTTTGTTGTCGATCCCTTTTAATGAAGAGGAACTTTTTTTCCAAATGTGGCGTTTAGATTTACATGGAGTAGATCTTTTTTTACTCGATAGTAATGTCATGGAAAATCCGATGCCCCTTCGCCACGTCACAGACCGACTCTACGGTTCTGAACCTGGGAAAAGAATTGCTCAAGAGTGGTTGCTCAGTATGGGCGGACTTGAGCTGATAAAAAAAATGGGAATGAATGTTAAAATTTTTCACATGAATGAAGGCCACACGGCCTTTTTAGTGGTGGGGCGTACTCTTGAGCTGATGGAACGCTACAAGCTCAGTTTTGATGAAGCATTTGATTATGTGCGATTTACCACTATCTTCACAACCCATACGCCAGTGCCCGCTGGTCATGATGAATTTTCCCGTGCTGAGGCAATTCAATTGCTAAAACGTCGTATTCAGAGTGAATCGATGTTAGATCGTATTATTGCTCTTGGTTCCTCCCTCAAAGGGACTGGTCTGGACGATAAGTTCAGTATGACAGGAGTCGCTCTTCGTGGGAGTCGATGGGTCAATGCTGTCAGTAAAATTCACCAAGGCGTTTCACAACGCATGTTTAACAATTTGTTTCCAGA
>JAHFAA010000017.1 GCA_023250775.1 Bdellovibrionales bacterium | reverse complement strand
AAATCATCTAAGGCAATTTCACTTTCCAATCCTTCAATCAGACAGGCCAATTGAAATGCCTTATCCCTAAAGACAAACGAATTATAGGTCATTCATAACCCCATCAAGTGAGGATGCCCTCACCAGCAGTAAATTCCTACTAATCTGTTCGGACTTTGAAACGCATTCTTTAGCTTTTTCATCAACTTTAGCTAACTAGGCAAAAGAACATGTTATTAGATTTAATCTCGCACTCCAGGCATAATTGCCCTATGTCGAAAGTTTATCTTTGGATGATGGAAAGGCCGATCCTTATGATTGGCATCCTTTTCATGGCAATTTTTCTCTCCAGTATCAACCTTCCCAAACAGGTGAAGGAGCATAGGCAAGCACTCGAAGGCCACTCGTGCCCAGCGGAGCTGATCCAATTAAATCGCCACATCCCTCAAAGCTGGAAGACCGAATGTGATGTCAATGATCTTACTGTCACAATCACTTTGGATGAAAAGGTTCTAGAAAAACTTTTGGCACAAAAAAAAGATCCAAAAAAATTGAAGGAGAACATTTACGCCCTCCATTATCGTGAATTGGCCAATAGTCTTATTCACATCGCCAAAAATTCACCGAATGCCACACTTGAGAAAACTGGCAACATTAAAGTTATCTTGGAGACAAGCAAGCTAAAGATTGCAGCCTACACTCACGGACAATACTTATTTAAACTTCCGTCACTCACTGATCCCACAATGATTGCGGAACATCTTAAGGCCACTGTCCAAATCAAAGAAATTGCCAAATAATGGACAGGTCTCATCACTAAATATTTTTTCTCCAAAACGATAGGCCCAAGCATGCAAGAAAACTCTCTCCGCTCGCCTTCCTCCATACAAATCATCGCCCAAAATCGGAAATCCTAAGTAGGCCAGCTGCACACGAATCTGATGACGATGCCCTTCGTTCAAGACGACTCCGACTAAAGACAAATTCAATTTTTGATTATAACTCAATGGGATAATTTCTATATTGGCCTGAACACTCTCAGCAGTTGATTCATTTGAACACCTAACTTTTGGCCCTCCCTTCGCAAGGCCAGAAAGAAAATGGCGATGCTCTCCGGCCACAGTTACAGCGCCTTCTATGACAGCAAGGTAGTATTTTTGAATTGCAAGCTTGTTGCGGAACTGTTCATAGATGCTGGCCTTTCGCGCGAAAACCATAAGGCCAGAAGTAACACGGTCAATGCGAAACAATGCCCCCTTTTCGTGGGTATGAGAGGCAACTTCCAAAACATCATGGCCAAAATTTTGATTTCTTAAAAAATTAAGTACAGTATCTTTCTCGCCATATTTCAAGGGAAAGATATGCATCCCGGCAGGCTTGGAAAGTGTCACAAGATCATTATCCGTGTGCAAAATTTTTATCTCTGAACCTGTAAATACGGGATTGATCAGATGAATATTAATTAAATCAATTGGAAATTTAAGATTTTCTTCTTTCCGTGTTTTCTTTTCGAGTAACTTTTTTTTTAAGTGAAACTCTTTAATCTTACTGCGTGAAATGCCTAGGTCATTTCGCAACCAATCTTCAACATTGATCTCGGAGATAAAACAAAATTCGGTAAAACTTCCAGAAGGTTCTCTGCCCTTATTATTGGCCACTGACTTTGTGTCCTTCATGATATAAATCGTTTTTTCTGATCATAAATTCTACACGTCTCGACAGCTGTGCATTTTCTTCTGGTGTTTTTCCTGTGAACGCCAGCGGGCGTGAATCACCATAAAAGGTCGAGGTGATGGAAGCTGCAGGTACACCTCGCCTCATAAGTGACTTCATCACGGCATTGGCCCGCAGGGCCGAGAGCATCATGGCATCGCCTGGAATTTCTTTCGATCTTTCCCCCGGAGACGCATGGCCTAAAATAAAGACCACCCAGTCCCTTTCACCCAGCAGCTTGACCAATTTTTCGAACACCTCGGCTGAAACATGCTCAACCTCAACACTTCCAGGCTTAAAAGTAATCGCGTCTTTTAGCTGAACCTGGATTCCCTCGGAAGTTTCATACGCATCGACTCGATCTGAAAGCCCGACGGTACTCAAGTCTTTTTTCATTTGGCGCAAAACTTCGGTCGATTCACGATTAATTTCATATTTATCCAGCATTCCCTCAGTCGTGAGAAAATCAATAGGAAAGGCTTTGGCGGGTTCTTCCGCCTCTAACATCGCAGGGTCATTATCGGCCGTCTTCCCTAACTGCACCGTGGGACCGACAGTGTGTGCCAGGCCCCCAAAGGCATTTCGAATAGAACCATAGACTGCTTCTTGCTTGCTGGTTTCAGTTTTGGCAAACGACAAGAGCAGAACAAAAAAAGTCAGCGTGTTAGTCATCATGTCCGCCATAGTGCCCAGCCAAGCTGGCAAGCCAGGTTTACACGGAGCACATTTGGGACATTCTGGGACGACTGCTTGATTCTTATCTGCCATAATTCTCTCGCACTTTCATGCTTACGCTTTTCCCGCAGCTGCCGCTTCCTCATCATCCTTAGGACGGTCACCAGGCGCTAAAAAGGCCGACAGTTTTTCACGGATCAAGCGCGGGTTCTCCCCTGCCACAATCCCGAGAGTCCCGGCCACAATAATATTCATCTTGTTAACTTCTTCGCCGCTTCTGAGCCCAATTTTTGCCTTTAAAGGACTCGCTATGCAGTTGGCAATAATCGAACCATAAAAGGTTGTCAGAAGGGCCACTGCCATTGCAGGTCCAATCGCGGAGGGGTCCGACATATTTTTGAGCATGATAACAAGACCAATGATTGTTCCAAGCAGTCCAAACGAGGGACCATCAGCTGCAATGCCATCCAACATGTCACCGCCGGTTTTGTGGCGTTCGATCATATTATCAATTTCAAGTTGTAAGATAGACTTAATGACTTCGGGGGGCCGGTTGTCGGCAGCCAGAGTCATTGCCTTTTTCATAAAAGGATCTTGTACGGGCACTTTCTCCAAAGCAAAAATGGATTCTCTCCTGGCCGTTTCTGCCAAACTCCCAATTTCATCAATTGTCGCACCAACATCACATCTTTTGAAAAAAAAGGCCTTCATCGTTACGACACCAAGGGCCTTTAAACTATCTAAAGGCCATTTAATAAACGTCGTGCCCATTGTTCCCACCACGACACACAAAATGGAAGGAACATCCCAGAAGGTCTCCAAGGGAGCCGAGAGTAAAATCGATCCAATCAGTGAAAGAGCTATCAAAATGACACCAATAATCGTCGCAAGATCCATGGGAGACTCCGCTTAAAAAAACTTGGAATACGTCACCTGATATCGGCGACTAAATGAATGATATTAAGAAATTAACTACTCTTGCGAAGCAAGAAGCAGATGAAGAAATTTTTGCCTAATAAGCTTAAGAAATTAGTCCGCTGTTCCACCTAAAGTGGAATTTAGGAAATGGGCGACTTTAGCGCGCAGGTCTTCAACCGAAATTTTTTCTTGATCCATAACGAGTTCTTTTTTAATGAAATCGACCGGAAAACCTGTCAACTGAGAAAGAGAACTGAGGTCAATCGTACTGACAGACTCTTTTTCTTGTATATTGCCTACTTTTCGCCCTAATGGCCTAGCAACACTGCCTGTCACCATACATACACTCCTTTGCATTTTTTTTTCGGCCGATCCACTTCCCTGCGCTTTCCTTTTCCAATCCAGAAAAAAAACCGCTGTGCAATGCCGAAAAGAGCCTTTTCCTTGACCCACATGAATCATAACGATGGCCCTGAATTAATGTCAAATAGAGGCAAAGGAAAAAGTGCCTTTTGTAAGATTATATTAGAAAAGAACCTTGGTCTAAGTATTCGAAAAACGTCACTCTCTTAGCTTTTATCTTTGCGGCCCTAAACTAAACATCCCTACGAAACTTTCTACTTTGGCCAACATCTCTTCGTATTCCGTTAGCATTTCAGATTGTAAAGTGATTGCCCCACCGGCCCCATAAATTCCACTATTACTGTTTAGGTCAAACTGCAAAGTCCGTATGTTTATTGAAGCTGCAGCCATTTTTTGCCACATTAAAATAGTTGAGCCTGTGTAAAAACCCCGATCATAATTTTCTACTGATTCAAGAATCTGCATGGTTCTTATCTTGGGGGCTCCAGTGATACTTCCTCCCGGGAAAAGAGCGGCCAAAACTTGTGCAATACTGACGTGACGACTGAGATCGACAGAAATTATTGATGCCAAATGGGCCAACCCCGGCACCGACAGTGGAATTTTTTTGGCCACTAACTTTGCTATCGGTCGCTCAATTTTAGATAAATCATTTCGAATCAAATCAATAATGATGAACAATTCATTTTGATTTTTTTTATCATGAAAAAGTTGTTGGTTAATTTTTTTTCTTTCCGACTCATCAGAAACTCTCAGCGTCCCTTTAATCGGCATTGACAATAATTTTATCGAGCGATCATCTAAGAGAGAGGCCTGAAACAAACATTCAGGCGAATTGCTTAACAGGCCCAGATTTAAGAAAGGGATTGTTGTTGCATGAGCATAAGCTCCGAGTTGTTTCGGTTGAGAAAAGAAAGAATTGATTAATTGACTAAAATTTTGCTCTTCAAATTTACATACGAATGGGGCGGTCAAATTGAGTTGATAGCTGTCTCCTCGAAGAAGTGCCTCATAACACTTTTGAAAACGAGGTGCGTACTCTTCAACCCTAGGACCTTGCACATGAACTCTAAAATCGTTTGATGAGGTCTTGAAATGAACAGGCTCCACCTGCTCATACTCGATATCAACAAGCAGAGGAACTTCCGGCCCAACAGATCCCTTGAGCAAAATATGACCATAATTGTAATTGACATGAATGACCCGAGGACGAGAACGCAGCTCTTGTCCGAACAAAGGAAGTTTGGAAAAATAATTTTCTAATTGCTGCGTATCAGAGGCAAAAACCTGCTGTTTAACCAGATCAATTTTTTTATCACGATAGTAGACCCAGGCTCGACTCGGCCGAGAAAATTTCAGAATTGACTGAGTTTTGTTGAAATAAAAAAGAGAGTGAAGTGTTTGCTCACCCATTCTCTCGCTCAGTTAAATTTTCAAAACTGGTGTAAGTCCCTTTCCAGGCAACTTTCACCGGCCCTGTTTCACCTGAACGGTTTTTAGCAATAATAAGTTCAGCGGTCCCGGGTTCTTTGGAATCTTTATTATAATAGTCGTCACGATAGATAAGGATAACGACGTCCGCATCCTGCTCAATGGCGCCGGACTCCCGCAAGTCAGAGGTGGTTGGTCTTTTATCAGGTCGTGCTTCCACACTTCGATTGAGCTGACTTAAGGCCACAACTGGACATTCCAATTCTTTCGCCATTCCTTTCAAGGCCCGAGACATTTCAGAAATTTGTTGTTCGCGTGAAGGGTTGTTGGTGTGGCTACGTAGAAGCTGAAGATAATCAATAACCACAAGGCCTAGGCCACGTTCGGCCTTGATTTTCCGACAATAACTTTGAATGTCGAGCGTGGTTGTACCACCATCATCGTTAATAAAAATGGGCAAGTTTGATAAAGTTCTTGTGGCATTGGCAATGCTGCGCAGGTCTTGCTCCATAAAGTTCTTCATTTTGAGACGTTTCAGCTCGACCTTGGCCTCGGATGACAACACTCTCATGCTCAATTCTTTTCCCAACATTTCTAGGGAAAAAACCACCACAGGAAGTTGAGTTTTTTGACATGAGCGGATTGCCATATTTAGAGCAAGTGCCGTTTTCCCCATCCCGGGTCTGGCAGCAATAACTATGAGCTGACCGGGTTGCATCCCAAGTAACATAGCATCCAAGCGACCGAAACTGGTTGGTAATCCTGTTAGTTCTCCAGGCGCTCGAGATGTGTCTTCTAATTCTTGAAGATTAATTTTGATACAATCTTTGAGTGATCTGAGCCCTTTATTTCTAGAGTCATTGGTAAGTTTGAAAAAAGATTCTTCTACTGTTTGAATAAAATCTTCCGTCCTGCCCTGATGATTCATCCCGAGATCGGCCACGCGCATGGCCGTTCGAATAATCTCACGCATCCCCGACTTATCTTTAACAATTTTGGCGTAATGATAAATATTGGCCGATGAAACCTGATCTTCGATAATTTCATGAACAAAGGAATGGCCTCCCAATTCCTCCAGATTTCCAGTCTCCTGCAAACGTGCACAGATTGTTACAAAATCAATCGGCCGATTTTGATCCGAGAGTTCCTTGATCGCATTAAAAATTAAACCGTATTTGGGATGGTAGAAATCACCTTTGCCTAACCCTAAATCGACAATGGAATCCAGCGATTCACCATCAATTAAAAGACAGCCAACTAAAGATTTTTCAGCAAGTAAATCGTGAGGAAATTCATTGGTCTGCTTCATTCGGTACTCAGTGGAAAAATAAAAGGGCCGATATTCTCGGCCCTTTTTGGGATTGTCTTGTAATCATAAGCCGGAGTTTGGTGATAAATCCAAGCACTCCGCAGCACTTAAAAAGTCTAACTACGTAAAATTTTATTGGCCTCAATGGACAATTTTTCATCGTCAGTCAATTCGCGTTCTGGCTGAGCAGGAAGACCGGACGCTGTCTCAGTGGCCTCTTCTTTTTTGCTCTTCTTTGCGGCCTTACTCTTGGCCTTCAACTCTTCAGCTTGAGCGGGGTCCATTGCCACATGCACTTGGAACTTGGCTTCGACGTCTTGGAATAATTTAACTTTCACGTCAAATGTTCCGACCGACTTGATTGGATTAGGAATAACAATAAGGCGACGTTCGACAAGCATTCCCTTTCCTTCTAACTCACGGGCCAAATCAACCGAAGTGACAGTTCCGAAAAGTTTGCCGTTGGCCCCCACTTTTTTGATGAACTCAAGTCTGAGTCCATCGATCTGTTGTTTTAGGGCAACAGCGATGGCCTTATGCTCATCAACTTTTTTACCTAAACGCTTTTTTTGCATATCAAGCTGTTGTTTATTCTTTTGGTCAGCATAAACAGCGAGCTTGCGTGGTGCTAGAAAATTTCTAAAATACCCATTTGATACGTTAACGACTTCACCCACATTCCCGAGGTGAAGGACGCGATCCACTAAAATTACCTTCATACAATATCTCCTTCATTATTTTTTTTAAAAAATTTACGAAAATTAAACCAATTATCAAAAAGGCCAATGAGGGCCACCATTTTCCACGCCGAAAAGATTGTAAAAACTACGATAATACTCCTGAAGAGACCTAAAATTTTGAGCGAATTTAGTAGCTCTAGGAATACTCCCACTCCTTGGAAAAAATAAAACACGCCGACGGCATACAAAATATTCATGCCGACAATTTGTAACCACTCTCCGGCAATCAAGTCACCACCGGCCGCAAATGCTAAACCAGCAATTAAACCGTAAAGTAAAAAATCAGGCGCTTTAAAATTAATCAAAGTATTTACATCAAAGGGGTATGGACGATTCGAACTCCAAACAGAGGAATTTCTCAGTACCACAAACAACGATATCCAAAGTGTCAGAATAACCATGACAAATAATGCACTCGGAGACCACTGCAACAATTCCTGAACGATTCCATTCGGATCTTGCATCATATCTTGGAGCGCACGAATATCCTCGCCACCTTTTGAAACCAATTGCCCATATTCCGCATTACTTTTGATTTCGTTGATCCCCGTTGTGACAACTTGAAGAAGATAGGGTTTTAGAGAAATTCCAGCTGACCAAACTCCCACACCAATGGTGGTGGCAGCCAAACCAACTATTCCAAATCCATATCTCATGAGACCAGTGACAGGATTCATCTTTCTCTTAATGATGATGTAAACAATGGCTGCATAGGCCAAGGCCAAAAGGAAAACACCACCACTGACAAGGGAAAGTCCCGTCTTGAAAACCAAAGCAAAGATGAGAACTGTAAAAAATAGAGCAACGGCCACGGTACGAAGTGGACCAAAAAGTAGAAAAGCAAACGCCAGCGGAGCAGGGGCCAACAAGAAAAAGGGAGTGAAAGAACTGAGCACCACAGAAAGGGCGCCCAAGAAAATCAACTTACCCCATGAATGATGGCCGAGCTTCTGGTTCAAAGCACCATTGTTAAGGCCAGTAGGCATGCCTTCGGGACTCGAACCAATGTTCGAGCCTGATGGCGTGTCGTGCTTGGCACTATCGGTACTCACTGTGCTCACCTAACTCCTCCTAACAAACTATTCAATTACTCTGTTCGATAAATAGCTTGCAATACCCATGGTACGAGCACGCTTAATCGCGGTAGTAGAAAAACGCTGATGTTTACGACTAATCCCGCTGATTCGTGCAGGAGAAATTTTCCCAAACTCATTGATTAACCACATATAGGTTTTAGGATCTTTCCAATCGGCACAAATTTCTTTTGAAGTGAACCAGCATCCGCGGCGACGAGAAAATTTGCTATGCTCACGATCCTCTCCTTCCTCACCTTCAGAAACTTCTGTTTCTGAGATAGAACCGTAATATTTTTTGGAGAGAGGAGTTTTATAATTTTTTACAATTTTTTCTTGAAAACGATCTTCGCCTAATTTCACAACGATGTGACGAAGAACATGTTCGTTGATTCCCAACTTACGAGTAAGCTCGGCGTTGATTGTTGATCCGCCCTTGTACATGTAATAGGTGTAGTAACCTTTTTTCTGACCAGACTCTACGGCCTGGGCGAAAGACTTGGCACCCCACACGTCTTCGATCAAGAGCTCACCTTTCAATTCTGCAAGAACCTCTTTTACCATTGACGACAATGCATTATATGCACCGTCTCCTGCATCGGCCTTTGTGATAACGGCCAATTCGTAGATCATAGAAACCTCCTGGACTAAGGCCCGTGGACTAAATTTAAAACGCCACGAGCAAGATTTTTGAAATGACTTCGCAACTTAGCAGAGGGGATCGAGTTTGGGAAGGATGACGCTATGAACAATTAGGCATAATCTTGAGGGAAAATTTCATATTGTTCGATGTGGTAATTATTTTCAGAACGAATCACGATACCCTTGTCGAATTTGGTCTCAAGATTTTCAATAATATCGATATCTTCACCGCATAAACGGGCCGAAACCTCAGGATGCGCATAGATCACAATCTTGTGAACTTTTTCTCTTGAAAGCACTTTAATCAGCTCACGCACAATCTCGTAACAGACCGTGAGAGTCGATTTGATCCGTCCGGCACCTTCACAATAAGGGCAGGGGCCACACATGATTCGCGTCAAAGTGTCCCGCGTGCGCTTTCTGGTCATTTCCACCAGCCCTAGGCCTGAAATTGGCAAGACGTTGGTTTTGGCACGATCTTTTTTCAAGGCCTCAAGCAAAGTCTGATAAACCATGGTGCGATGTTCAGGCCTTTCCATGTCAATAAAATCGATGATGATGATCCCACCACAATTGCGCAAACGAAGTTGATAGGCGATTTCTTTCACCGCTTCGAGATTGGTTTTTAGAATGGTGTCTTCGAGATTCTTACGGCCAACAAATTTGCCGGTGTTCACATCTATTGAGACGAGTGCTTCAGTCTGGTCAATGTTGAGAGAACCACCGGACTTTAAAAAAACTTTGTTCGATAAAGCGCGCTCTATTTCTAGCTCGACACCATAATGCTCAAACAGTGGGGTTTCGCCTTCGTAGAATTTACCCTTGCCTTTAAGCGCCGGTAAAAATTTGAGGGCAAATTTATCAACTTCCTTGAAATTTTCTTTGGTATCAACCGTCACGATATCCACATCTTCGTCAGTGATATCGCGCAAAACTCGCTGAACAAAGGACAAATCTTTATAGCAAAGTGAAGGAGCCTTTAATTTTTCAGAGGCCTTCTGAACATCACGCCAGATTTTCACCAGCATGTTGAAATCATTTTTGAGAGTTTTGTATGACTGGCCCTCGGCCACTGTGCGGGCGATGATCCCTTTCCCTTCGGGACGAATTGAATCCAGCACATCCTTCAGGCGATCACGCTCTTTTTCGTCTTCGATTCGTCTCGACACTCCGGTGTGTTCGATAAAAGGCATGTAAACCACATGGCGACCTGCGAGAGTGATATGACGGGTAACTCGAGGGCCTTTGGAAGAGATGGGTTCCTTGGCAACCTGAACGAGAATCTCGTCGCCCTCTTTTAAGATTTTTTCCACAGAAGCATCGGGGCGAAATTTGATGCTCATGGTTTCGGTAAAAGTCGAAAGTTCGTCGGGAATGACCTCACCAATTTTGCTCTGCCCTTCAGCTTGCCGCTGCTTTAAAAGCTCGGCTACGGCACGCTGTTCTTCGAGGGTCGGAATATAGGCGTCATCAACATAGAGAAAAGCCGCCTTCTCTTGCCCAATATCAACAAAGGCAGATTGCATGCCCGGAAGAACTCGAACCACTTTTCCCTTGTAGATGTTGCCAACTCTCGGGGCACGATCGTCATTTTCTTGAACGCGTTCGAGCAAAAAATCAACGATCTCACCATTATCAATAAGCACAGCGCGATATTCATTAAGTGTCTGAGAAATTATAAGTTCTTTGGCCATGATTTTTTTTATTAATCCAATATTTCAGGAACAGACAGAATCACTAAAAAGTATAGGAAAACGTGACAAACGGAGTCTTCTTGCCGCCACTTTTTTTCTCATAATATTCCACCGCATTTGCCACAGGACCTTCATAGTCCTCTTTTAGCAGTGAAGCTCCAGCGGGTGCGCCCTCTTCCAAATAAATGTCGCGGGATTTGTTAGCCTGGAGATAGGCCACAATACCTACCCCGACAATAACACCCAAGGCACCACCAACCATAATATTTTTCAAATGTCGCCCAGGTGACTCAACAAAAGATAAGGTAGACAGCCCGAGAATTGCCCCGCCCAGGGTACAACCACCAACAATAGAAATATCACGCATAGACTCATCGGCAAGATTTCCAGCGGGGTCACTCGCCTGCTGAGCAAAAGCCGTTGCCGTAAAGAAAAAAAATAGAGGAAGGGAGATAATGAGTCCCAGCACGGACACTCGTCGTATAACTTTTCGAGCGCCTCCATCTATTCGATATGCCCCCATCAATACCCCATTAGAAAACAGTATGTTTACATCTCCAAGAGAAGGAGACGATAATTAAGGCCAAGTTTTAATAGTCAAATATATCCTGGAATATATTGGCCGTTTCTTAACCATTGAGTCAAGACATGAATTCCCGGCGAAAAAAAATATTAGACCTAAAAGATCATCTGAATGTCGCCGACCCCGGCCTCACTTTCTCTCCCGCAGGTCTGATTGCAAAGAAGCGTGATGGAAAAGCATTGGATGTGAACGAAATTCAGTGGTTCATTGATGAATATGTCAAAAACCAAATCGCTGACTATCAGATGTCGGCAATGCTCATGGCCATTTATTTGAAAGGCATGGATAAAAAAGAAACAGCGGCCCTTACTAATGCCATGCTCTACTCAGGCAAAGTCCTCCAACTCAAAGATGCTCACGTCATCGATAAACATTCAACCGGTGGAGTTGGCGACAAAACTTCATTTATTGTTGCGCCTTTGGCCTGTGCCTGCGGAGTAAAAGTCCCTATGATTGCTGGCCGAGGTTTAGGGCACACAGGCGGTACGGTTGATAAAATTGAGGCCGTGCCCAATTTTAATTCTGGTTTAACGCTGATCGAATTTGAAAAAAATCTCTACACTCACGGGCTGGTTTTGATGGGCCAAACGGAAGAGATTGCACCGGCCGATAAACGCATGTACGCCCTTCGTGATGTCACCTCAACTGTCGAAAGCATTCCACTGATCACGGCCTCAATCATGAGCAAAAAACTTGCTGAAGGGGCACGCGGTTTTGTGTTTGATATCAAAGTGGGTTGTGGCGCCTTTATGAAAGACCTGAAAAGTGCGCGCCTTCTTATGAATAGCTTGAGCGAAACAGGAGCACGTTTTAACCGCGATGTGCTCGCTTCAATAACCGACATGTCCATTCCTCTCGGACGCGCCATCGGAAACTCGCTTGAAATCATCGAGTGTATAGAGATCTTAAAAGGTCGTGGGCCTGAAGACTTAAAGCAAGTTTCACTGCACCTTGCTGGCGGTATGGTATACTTGGCAGGACTGGCAAAAACGCATGCTGCCGGCATCGAACAAGTGACCAAAGCACTGAACAGCGGAGCAGGCCTTGCTTGGTTCAAAAAAATGATCGAACTTCAAAATGGGCCAGGAGAGATTGTTGATCGCTATGAAATGCTTCCAATTGCCCCTATAAAAACTCCGATTTTGGCGCGTAAGAAAGGGTACTTTCATCGAATCGCGCCCATTGATCTAGGACTGTTTTTAGTAGAACTTGGTGGTGGCCGAAAAAGAAAAGAAGACAAAATCGATCATTCAGTGGGAATTGTATTAGAAAAAAACTGGGGTGAAAAAATTAAAAAAGATGAACCAATTGCCTATATTTATCACCACCCACACCAAACAGAGATGGTGCAATATTTTATCCAAAATTCTTATGAACAAATTTTTAAAATTTCATCTTCCCCTTCCCCTAAGAGAAAACTAATTTTTGAAACGACCATCAAACGGAGCTTTAAGCATGTATAAGAAACTCAAAGAGGCTGCACAGTACATCAAATCTGTGACTAATGTCCGGCCGCAAATCGGGCTGGTCCTGGGCTCAGGTCTCGGTGCATTCGTTGATCGAATTCAAAATAAAATTGTTATTCCTTATCAGGACATTCCCCACTTCAAACAGTGTACTGTCGAGGGGCATGAAGGCCGACTCATTCTTGGAACCATCGCTGACGTTCCGTGCGTTGTCCTCCAGGGACGATTGCATGTGTACGAAGGTCACCCAATGGAAGACATCGTTTTTCCCACAAGGGTCATGGCCACTTTAGGGATTGAAATTCTCATTCTCACAAACGCCGCAGGTGGTATTAACCAAACATTCCGTCCCGGCGATTTGGTTCTCATGGAAGATCATATTAATCTCATGGGACATAATCCTCTTGTCGGCCCGAATATTTCAGAATTGGGACCGCGTTTTCCCGACATGACCGAGGCCTATGCGAAAGATCTACGCAATATTTTTCAAAAGGCCTCGCTCAATTTAGGGCGTGAAATTAAAAAAGGCGTCTATGCTGCACTCTTGGGACCGACTTACGAAACGCCTGCGGAAATTCGGATGATGAGAATCATCGGCGCCGACATGGTTGGGATGTCAACAGCACCTGAGGCCATCGCTGCCAATCACCTGGGGCTGAAGGTCTGCGGAATTTCTTGCATTACCAATATGGCGGCCGGCATTGAGCAAAGGGCCTTGAGTCATGATGACGTTAAAGACATGGCCGCCAAAGTTATGGAACATTTTAGCAATCTTCTTTGTGAAGGAATTAAACTTATTAAAGAACAGAAATTATAGTTCTTAGATCGTGATCTCGGGCGAATGCTCGAAAGGTGTATATGGATATTCAGTTTTCACGTGACTTGCTTTCGCAATTAAAATTTTGTGTTTTTGATTTAGAAACGACAGGTGGCAATCAGAAAACCGATAGCATTATTGAAATCGGCTTGGTTCGGATTGAGAACCTGAAAATTGTTGATAAACGAAACTACCTGATCAAACCGGATGTCAAAATTCCAGAATTTATTCAGAAGCTTACCACCATTCGCGAAGACGATGTGAAAGATGCTCCTCACATCGAAGACGTCATCCAGGAAATTCTGAAATTTATGGATGATTGTATTTTGGTGGCCCACAATGTTTCTTTTGATGTGCCGTTTTTTAACTCGGTTTTGGTGCGGTTAAATTTACCACCGCTCACCAATCGCAGTATGTGCACGAACTTGATGACGAAATATCTCATCCCGAATCTGCTTAACACCAATCTTAATTTCATGAGTCGCATTTTCGAAATTGGTCACAAGAAGGCCCATCGCGCCCTCGATGATGCGATGGCGTCTGCTCAACTTCTGCAGACCTACATGAATATTTTCATTGAAAAGGGCATCACAAAAGTTAACCACCTCTATTATCCACGCAATAAATACGAGCTAGATCGCTCACACTATAAGAGAGGGGATTATCCTACAGAAGAAATTCTCAAGCGTATTTCCCGCCCCAACAGTGCCTATCTGTTTACTTTAAAAGGTCCCAAAGGAGTGATCTTAAGCGCAATTCCTTGCTCTCCCGGAGAGGATGAAAAATCCAAGAGACAACTGACTTTCATCGGCCAACTTCTTGCCCAAGATAATTGGGAAATGGCCTCCGTTCGTTTATTTGGTAATTTCACAGAAGCGCTGATGCATTTCACCGGAGTATACCCTCGAATTGAAACACATCATCGAGGTGAGATCCTGCAATTTCTAAGTGAATTGCATGGTTCTAAGAATGGCATCGGAAAGAAGGGAAAGACTTTATCCGAGATGGAACTCATCGCATGGAGTGAGCAGACACTTGGTGATTTTATTATCACAACACATCTCGTGCCTGACCAAATGATCATTGTCCCAATTCTGGCATTCTCACCTAAGAATCTCCTTATCTTCCGCTATCCTGGGCATCAAAAAAAGCTGGTGCAATTTATCACCTCTCGCTCAAGCAAACTTCTTTCGATGAAAAACAAAACACTTCTCATGCAAGGACCTTTGCGCGAATTTTATTTCGACTACCTTGAGCAGTGTATGGAAAACCCACAAAATGGTGTGAAGATTTTTAAAAAGAGTATGCCACAAAAAAATCCAACGCAATTTCTGGAAGAATTAAATGAGTTTATGGCCAAAAATCCAAACGCCCACCGCTATCCCAAACAGTACATTTAGACTAAAAATCATTACAGCGGTAAGGATCTGGCCCTTTTGAATAAAAGAAAATATTTCATAGCTAAAAGTGCTGAAGGTTGTTAATCCTCCCAAGACTCCGGCCTTGAGGAACTGGTGATACTGGGGAGGCATATTTGGATATTTGCTGGCCAAAAAAACATAGGTCAGAGACCCAATAATATTTACCAAACAAGTTGCCGGCCAAATCTCGGTGCAGATCAAATGTGAAAGATTGCTCAGTCCAAACCTAAGAACGGAACCAAATCCCCCGCCAAGAAAAACCATCACCATGCTCATCACAACGTTCATAACCATTTCTCCGTTGGCCCTAACTGGATTGTATCGTGCTTAAGCCGAATTTCCATTTTCATGAGTTCTAACAAGTGTAAAAAAAGTTTGTTCTTTAGAAAAATTTCGACGGGTGGAGATTCTTTAAGGGAAAAAGAAAAGTAGGTCTCATGCGCCCGGAATTGAATGACAAGATGACTACTTTCAAAACGATTCCCTTTTTGCACCAACGTTTTATGCGCACGCCAGGAAAGGATATGGTTCAATAAAAGATAAAAAATCATGGCCAAGACAGACGAGTTGGCAACACGAAGTGTTCCATCTCCCTTTTCTTGAGGATGGATTTGAAGATCGAGAGTAATCCCTGATTCCACCATCCTGAAGCGCAGTAAATTCACCGCCTGTTCGAGCACATGATGCACATCTTGCATATTATGTGATTCATGTGTGGGATCACTCTGTAAATTGACTCTCGATAATCCTAAAAAAATATTAATAAGCTCTTTACAGCGAAGAGCACATTTTTGAATTTCCTGTAACTCCTGCTTAATCTCATCACTCTGCTCGGTGTCGGATTCAAGCATCGTCACTGCGGTAAGGATCCCTGCGATGGGATTATTCAATTCATGCGCAAGTGAGCCTGCAATAATGCCCAAATCTTTTACCGTATCCCGACGAGGCGAATTGTGTCCAAGCTGTATTAATGAATCAATTGTTAAAAATGTCATCAATAAATGCTCTTGCCCCATAAATGAAATTTTCTCTTTGAAAATCCTAATTGTTTCTCCACCCACTTCAAATAAATCCTCATTCATGGCCTTCAGTAATTCAGCTTGTCCTAAGGGTAGGCGGGTGAATTCCTTATTATGAATAAGGATCTCTCCATCCTTATTGAACACGGCCATAGGGACCGGGATACTATTAAAAATTCCTTGCCATGGTGTATGGGGGCCGGGCCCAAAGCGAAATAAGAGATCGGCAATAATCGAAAGCTCTTGTTGCAGAATAATGGAAAATTGGGGAGTCATCGTCTTGCGTTCATGGCTCGGCTGCGCTTCAGTACAGATCATGAGTAGCGGAAGATCCTCTTTCCACAGATGGAAGATATAACTATTTTTCTGCATCAACGGTTTGATGTTGGCAATGTCGAACTGTCCAAAAAGTTACCCTTGTAGATGCATTCAAGATCCGGATGGCCTTCTAGATAATTTTCAATAGAGGCCGACAAACTTTTCGATGAATCAATTTGAACTTTCAAAAAACCTAATAGCCGACTTGATATATGAGATAGAGCGGTCCAAAATTCTTTTTTAGAGGAATCTGAAGCGACAAGCGATTCGAAATTTTTTTTCAACTCTCGGTTTGACTTCTTTTTTACTCCTTCCCAATGAATTCGGAGCTCCTGTTGAAATTTTTCGATCCGTGTGGCCCAAATTCTTCCGACAAAAAAATCGCAAACATCTACATCTAAATTGGACTTATCAATACAGAGCAAAGGACATTTATAACTATTGATATTTGGTATATCGGCCCCCAACACAATCGTTGGGATTTTGGCATTCTCAACGGCCGTCGGAGTGCCGCCATCGGTAAGATTACACAAAAGCAGACAAGGTTCTTTATCGAGCAGCAAACTTAAACGCGCATGATCCTGAAAAGACACTTGTGTGTAGGCCAAACCATATTTGTGCAGGACTGGTACAAGCAATTCGAGGGAAGTTTGATCAATATCACAGAGGACGAAAGGAGCGAGTTCCTTAGAGAGTTGATGAAAGGTTTTGACGGTCATGTGCAAATTCCTTTTCCGTCATCTTGATCAGTTGTAGTCCATCGACAAGATTCTGCCCAACCCTAATTCCCCAGTGAAGATGTGGGCCGGAAGCGCGTCCCGAGTTTCCAGAATTCCCGACGATGGTATTGGGCGTAACCACGTCACCAACATTAACAAGAATCGAGGAAAGATGTCCATAAATAGAAAAAATCCCTAACCCGTGATCCACAATCACGGTTAGGCCGGTAAAAAATAAATCTTGAGCTAAAACCACTTTGCCACGATTGCTGGCCGGAACTGGAATACCAACATGGGCCCTAAAATCAATGCCTAAATGCTGTCCCTTCTTAACCTTGTTGTAGAGTCTTTGAATTCCGTAATAACTCGTAATACGACTTTTAAGGGGGCGGTGAAAGGGCATTTCAAAGAATAGCGTATTCGAAGAGTTGGCATAAAGACCGCCTAACACCTGCTGTTCAGCTTTCACTCTTTCAAAATCACG
>JAHFAA010000360.1 GCA_023250775.1 Bdellovibrionales bacterium | reverse complement strand
AAACGCACGGCCTGTTCATCCGAACTTTGATTGGCGCTTTCAAGCTGGGCCTTCAGGTCTGCCAGAGTTCGTTCCACTTCAGGCGAGTTGAGTGGTCGAGACTGAGTATCTTCAATCTTTTTTTGTAACAGTTGAATTTCTTGCTCAGTATTGTGCACATTCGACTGCAACGCCGTGAGGGCCTGGTAATCTTCTTGCATCGAAGACTGCAGTTTTAAATTACTGGTACGGCCATCGGCCAGGACCTCGACCAGCTCAAGCCCGGACATAACATCGAACTGGCCGTTAATAAGATCGGCCACAAGTCCAAAATCCTTAAAGAGAGTTTTATCAGTGCCGGGGTGAAGAAGATTAAAATTTCCAATGCGAAGCTTACCGCTGACCACCACATCCCCTGAATGAGAATAGAAATGTTGATTATCGAGGCCGCAGTCCACTTTCACGTTTCCCAGCAGTCGCCAATCGGCAATTCTCTGGCATTCGGCCTGGGATTCAAGCGTTTTGGCCATATCAAGATCTGGCGATTTTGCGGCCCAACCAGTTGAAATAATGAAGGAAATAGTAAGACACAAGGTGACTTTCAGAGTTTTTGTTTTCATAGTGACAGGGATTATATGACATGGCGCAGTATTTATATACTAGCTGCGTTTCAACTATGAAAAAAGTATCTGCTTTTCTATTTCGCCAGGAGCTTTACGATGGCCTCGGCCACGCCGCCCGCAGAAGCGGGGTTTTGGCCCGTGACAAGGCGTTCATCGACGACAACATTGGGTTGCCAAAGTGCCACTTTCTGGAATTTTGCGCCCTTTTCGATGAGCTTAGTTTCAAGTGGAAAAGGAACAATTTTGTCCACGCCCGCAGCCGTTTCCTCATCATTACTGAATGCTGTAAGAGTTTTACCTGCCACGAGAAATTTGCCATTGCTCAAGCGAATGTTAATGAGGGCCGCAGGGCCGTGGCAAACAGCCGCGACAATACCACCACGATCGTAGATGCCGGCAGCCAAATGCGCCATCTTCTTGTCACTGGGAAAATCCCACATGGTGCCGTGGCCGCCAGCAAAAAAGATAGCATCATAATCAACTGGATGAAGAGTATCCACCGCTAAGGTGTCATCCAGCCTGGCCAACAATTTAGCATCATCGAGAAATTTCTTATTCACAGGATCGCCTGGTGTGCGACTCGTTTCATCCATCGGGGCCGCTTTGCCTTTGGGGCTGGCGAAATCAATTGCAAATCCTGCCTCGGCAAATTTGAAATATGGATGGGCCACTTCAGAAAGGTAGTAGCCGGTTTTGCGCCCAGAAGTTCCAAGCTCTTCATGACTGGTTACAACGATGAGAATTTTTTTTTGTTTTTCGGCTGCATTGACTGTAAGGCACGTTATCATCAGAAGAAAGGCAAGACATAATGGCTTCATCATATTTCCTCAATTGGCTTATTTTTTGTGAACATAATCTTTCAGAATACTGCCAACTAGTAAAGCGCCTGCGGTAAAAACTGCAACGTTAGCGACATTATCCGGGATGCTGATGCCACCCTCGACATAATTTGTTGCGCCAAGCTCCCCTGGAATTTTCTCGAGCTGATTGGGAGGCGTGGAAGTTCCCAATTGTGAAAGTGATAAAGGTGAAACGTTTTTGGGTACAAAATAAACAAAAGTCGTAGGAGGGCCATCAGTTTCCATCTTGGCGGAATAAACACTTCCGGAGATTTTTGCCAGTTTGTTCACATGAGCATTGATCAATTTTTCTTGCTGCGAATTTTGAATCTCGATGGGATAGGCATATTCTTTTTTATCTTTTACATAATAAATAAAATAGCGATGTCCATGGAAAGCCTGTTTTTTGTCAACTTTAATGATCCGACCCCACACTTGCGAGATTTCAGATTTTTGTTCGTCGGCAGGCGTAACGCTGGCAAAGACAATCAGTGCCAATCCTATCCATTTTGCTAAAGGGCCTAGAAATTTCATAGTCAGAAGATCTTACTCTTTCTTCACTGGATGGGGATAAAAATAGCGGTGAAAAAGCGCTTTTCGTTTGTGCTTTTTATAAGCTACTAAATCCTTCACACGCAATTCATCCAGAAAAGTAAAAAGCTGTTTTAAAGAAAGTGGCTGAGAACTTTTTTTATCTTCCTTCAGCAATTCTGTTTCTAGAATGCCGCCCACCTTTTCCAAGGTCATAAAAAGTTTGAGTTGGGCCGGTTTCATATTGAGAGGGAATTTCTCAATCAATTTTTTCTTTAAAAAAGGCATTCTTCGCATCACCCAACCCATATACACTTGCGTGGAAATTTTTCCCCCGGCCTCAAACTGATAGTTCAGCTTTTCCATCCATTCAAACATCTTTGTCAGGATGGCATCTCTCATGCGTGAGTGTTTCATCATCAGGGGATTTCGCCATTCCGCCACCACACTAAAACGGGGATCGACTTCTAAATCTCCCGGCGCAAAAGTTTCAAAATCAAGGATTGTCGTTTTGTTGACCTTGATTCCCAATTGCTGCAAAAATGGTAATAGCCCCTCGGGGAATCTTGATTTATAGAGAGGAACATCAACTTTCCCCACATCCATAAATCCCTTGGCAACAATTTCAGAGCAAAACAGCTCGGAAGAATCTTTATAGTTCATGCCAAAATCATAAGGAATATTTTTGCCAGAGAGCTCGTGTTGTTGAACAAGTTTAAACATATACTCTGCGGCCTTGTGGGCCAGGGCCTGATCTGGGTAGCGAAAGACAACCGTTCGTGCATTTCGTTCATCGAGGTGATTTTGAATGGGATTCACCACAGAGCCGATTTCAATATGCGCCTCCGAAGTCCAAAGTTTGCCTTGAGGGTCTTTGTAGACAAAAGACACATGGCTGAACTGAGCATCATCTTCACCAATGCGAGCGATGGCCGCCGACGTATAGGCATTACCGCGCGATAAAATAACGTCACCGGACTGGAGATCATTATAGTCTTTGAAAGTGAATTTTGGGTTGACCATGAGATAAGGCGGCTTGCCCACGAGCGTGGTATACTTCTTTTCATCCAACGCATTTTCATACATTGAATTGAGTTCGATCAAATAATCTTCGGCGTAACGAAGCGCCCGCAGCAAGGCGCGCACCGAGTGATAGCACTTATCACTGAAACTTTGCTTGAAATCCAGATTCTTTAAATCTTCGCGAATGATCAGCTTAGACTGAAAGGTCGCTTGAATCATCTCCTCAATGTCGGCCGAGTTATATTTGAGCAGCCCGGCACTATCGGCGCTCAAGGTAAAAAGTTTTTGATAATAACTTTCGGCACCCGTAAAACATTGCTGATGATCTTCCACCGGCCGCGCCAATTGATCATGCAGCTCCAACAAAACTTCGCGCAGCCCTTGATTCGCTTCCTGACTGGCAGGATGGCGTTTTGAAGGCGGCGAAGAAACGGGAGAGCAGGCAATAACAAAAGTGAGCACAACAACGACAGAAATTAATCTATTTTTCATAGTAAAATTATCGGTGAAAAATAGAAAAAATAAAGGGGAGAAAATTACCCGACCGTTTTACTGCTTCAGGGGAAAGCGCAGATCAAGCGAATGCTGGACATCTTTAATCACCCCATCCGCCTCATGCAAATCTCTCTTGGTAAAACCCACTGTAATGTGCGGAAAAAAATGTTCGGGATCAAAGGCCTTGGGGTCCCCGCCTTTTTTGACGAAGGCCTGATAAATGGCACGACGGATTTGTAAAAGATCGTCAGACTTGAGAATCAAAAAAAATGCTTCTTGGGTTTTGCCATCGGCAGAAATTCGGCCGCTGCCGACACCCAAGACAGTAAAATGAGATTTTTGAATTTTCATCTCGCGCGCAATTTTATTCATTTCATCCATGCTCATCTTGCCCTGGAGTGACTCCGCATACTCCGGTGGGGTGATCACGGTAATATGCGCCTCTCCCCGATTGATGAGTTTGGGATAGAGCGCCTGCCGAATTTGGGCAAAAACATCGGCCACTGGTTCAAAACGCACATTCATCACCAAATAGGTATCGAAAGCGCCAGGTCCTTGATAGGTGTTAAAAGGCAGATCCGCATTCTGATAAACATCTTGAGAAAGCGTGATGGGAAATTTTTTCGCAGCGTCTGCGAAAACAACTGACGGCAAGAACCACACAAGAAGAAACAAAAGAGAAACATTTTTTATCATCACTGAAGTCCCCTAAAGTTTTTTAATCATAAAGATACACGGATTCGACTCGCCCCAAAGAGTTTTGAATTCTTCGATCGGACAAAATCCCATGGCAGAGTAGAACTGCCGGGTCTTTTCATAGGCCTTGTTAGGGCGGGAGGGGGAAAGTGTTTTAACTGTTAGATATTCTAGTCCGAGCTTTTTACAATATTCTTCTGAAGCTATTAAAAGCCTCCGCCCAATGCCGCGACGA
>JAHFAA010000016.1 GCA_023250775.1 Bdellovibrionales bacterium | reverse complement strand
CCTGAAATTGCCCGAATCAATTTTAATAATTTGGAGACCTCGGGTGAAATTCTTGCAAGATTTGTCGGCAACGTCGCCTTCTCAATGAATACTTCGATTGTTGGGATTCTCTTCTCACTCAGTTTAACTCTCTTGAATACTCTTTTCCCTGTCGATGCTTCGAGAGAAGGAACCTTCGATAAGGTGGAAAATGTGGTTCAGACTTTATGGTTTCACCTGCAGACTGATCAACGCAAACGCAGCACCGATCAAATTTTACCAAAGATGTTGGAGACACTGGAAAAGATTTTAGAAAAAATCGAATCAGGCAAAAGCACCGACGACGAGTTCATGAAGAAGACCGGTTAAGGAGTAAGGGCCATGAGCATCTTACAAGTTGTAAAAGGCTGTCCGCTTTTTTACGAATTATACGATGAAGAAATTCTCAGCATCGTTGGGGCGTGCCGTGTTTTGAATCTTTCTCCGGGAGATATTATTTTTAAAGAAGGTGATATCGGTAACGAAATTTTCCTCATTTTAAATGGCAGCGCCGTGGTCAAGCGTGGCAATATTGAACTGGCCCATTTACGAAAGGGCGATTTGTTTGGCGAAATGGTCTTGTTAAAGGACAATGTTCGCAGGGCCGATACCTTGGCCGACAATTACTGTGATATCCTGATTGTTGACTACCAAACTATTTTTGGTCTTTATCAAAGCAATGCCAAAACTTTTGCGCTTCTAATTTTAAATCTCGCGCGCATGATGGCGACTCGACTGCATAAGGCCGGTAGTACCATTGAGAAATTGATCATCGAAAATGCCGAATTCAAGAAGAAGAAAGCAGCCTAGAAGTTGAGTTTTTTTGTCAGGGTAACTTTTGCCGTTTGTCTCCCAATACATTCGCAAACATAAAGACAAATACTTTCCTCCCGTTAAGTACTGGGATGAAAGTAATCAATTTTTTAATTCTCATTTTTTGTCTCTCTCATTGGTCGAGTGCCTTTGCCTTTAAAGAAAGCTCAGTCACCATTCATGTCGATGATGCCACTTCGCCTGAAAAAAAATGGCGTGATTTAAGCAAGAATGAAGAAGAGAGAGTCCGTTTTTTGGTGGAGACCCTTTTAACTTCAAAAACCGGAAAAATGCTCTTAGGCAAAGCGCGCGATCGCTCGGCCTCTCAAGGGAAAACACTTTTTGATGTTATTGCTCCAGGCGAAATTTCCATCACCGATACCACTTTAATTCGGCGTTTTTCACCCGATCGTCCCGAGGCCACCGCCTATGAATTGCAATCAAAAATTTATATCAATCGGGATTTAAAGGTTCGTGATGCCCTTTTGGATTTGGCGCATGAACTCGTTCATTTCATTTACAAAACTCCTTTCAATCCTTACAAAGATGAATTTCAGGTGAAGGAGTTTATTGTTTCGACACTCGAAGGGCGTGGGGGTGAAATTGATGCTTTCATGGCCGAATGTTTAGTCGAGCGTGAGTTGTTTCCCTCTCGCAATCGTGAGAATTCCAACTGTCACTTGGTGGTCGATGAGGAAGGTCGCACCTCGCGAGAAAAGGCGATCAGTGAATTTTATCGAGTTGGCCCTTATTTAAAAATGCTGAGTGGTGATTTGGCCCGCTATCGTCTTAGACCTGAAAATTTTGCGGCCATGACCGATGAGCACGCCAATTTTATATCCTCCGCCTACGCGGTTCCTTATCCACTGGCGGCCCTAAAAGAATTCGAAACCATTATGGGCAAGGTTTGTGAAAATGATTACAAACGTCTGGCCTATATGCGTGAATCAATAGGAAGTCCCATCGGACGTACTCTTGCTTCGGTGCTTCATTCTGAGGATTCTGATTCTGCCAGTACTGGGATGGCCGGATTGGAGAAAATCGAAGGGAAAGGTGCGCGGGGACAGGAATTTGCACAAATGGCGCGCTCCTATCAAAAACGCTGTGAGTTTTTTCCTCATCAGTGATCAACTAAAACAAAATAATGACATGCACCTTTATTGACTCATGCCAGTGTGGCGAGTAAAAATAGAGGCTTAAAAATCTATTTTTCGGAGATGGCATGCAAGATAGTATTGTTCTCGCCAAGCTGGACGATTTCCTTAACTGGGGTCGAAAAAATTCTCTCTGGCCCATGACCTTCGGACTCGCCTGTTGTGCCATTGAAATGATGGCCACCGGAGCTTCCAAATATGATCTTGAACGTTTTGGTTGTGGCGCTTTTATGGCCACTCCGAGACGGGCCGATTTGATGATTGTCGCAGGTACTGTCTCTCTCAAAATGGCCACCAGAATTAAAACGTTGTGGGAACAAATGCCTGGGCCGAAATATGTGATCAGCATGGGCTCTTGTGCCAACAAAGGCGGCCCTTACTGGCAGCACGGCTATCACGTTTTAAAAGGCGTCGATGAAGTTGTGCCGGTGGATGTTTATGTTCCCGGCTGTCCTCCCAGACCAGAGGCCTTGATTGAAGGCCTGATGACTTTACAACGCAAAATTGCCAGAGAGCGAATGGCCCGTGACAGGTGGGTGAAACATGCATAATCAATGGGCGCAATTTATTAATACCTCAGTTCCCGGAGCGAATGCGACTGTGGTTGCTCCTGTCGGCACGACTGACGCTGCCACCGGTGTAACAACTCCTGGCATTGGCGATTCATGGATCACTGTGGCGGCCGATGAAATTCATGCCGTGTGCAAGGCACTCAAGCAAGGCGAACATGAGTTCACCACCTTGCAGGCGATTTCGGGAGTGGATTACCTGGCTGAAGGGCAGATTGAACTTTGCTACATCCTTGCAAGCATGAATAAAAATACCGAACTTATTTTGAAAACACGTGTACCCCGAGGGGATGGAGTGAAACTGTCGAAACTTCCTTCCGTCGTTTCAGTTTGGTCGGCAGCCAATTTCCTCGAGCGTGAATGTTTCGATATGTTCGGTGTGAGTTTTCTGGGGCACCCCAATTTAAAACGTGTTTTATGTCCTGATGATTGGACGGGATATCCGCTGCGAAAAGATTATGTGGTTCAAGAAAAATATTTGGACATGGTGATCAATCCTCCGAGTAAAATGAATATTCAAGAGCGTGAATTTGGTGCTCGTCATGCGCATATTGCCGGCGCCACAACGTCAGTTGAAAATTACTCAGTGCCCGCACCTGCAAAAGAACAATAAAGAGAGAATTTTTTTATGCTAGAGATCCATAAAAAAGAAGAAAAACTAAAATCAGAACTATTGACGGTCAGTATGGGTCCGCAACACCCTGCTACTCACGGGGTTTTGCGAGTCGAAATAAAGACCGACTCGGAAATAGTCACAGAGGCCATTCCTCACATCGGCTATCTTCATCGCTGCATGGAAAAACACGCTGAAAATCTTGATTATCGCGCCGTGATTCCCTTCACTGATCGTCTCGATTACCTCGCTGCTATGAATATGGAGCTGACCTATGTGCTGGCAGTCGAAAAAATGTTGAAGACCGAAGTTCCAATTCGTGCTGAATATATTCGAGTGATTGTCAGCGAACTCCAGCGTATTGCTTCTCACTTAATGTTCTTTGGCACATACGCCATTGACCTTGGTGCTTTTTCGCCGTTCTTGTATGTCTTCCAAGATCGAGAATTTATTTTACGCATTTTTGAAGAATTGTCGGGCGCGCGGCTGCTCTATAATTACATTTGGATCGGCGGTGTTTGGAATGATATTACCGATGATCAAATTAAGCGCATTGGAACTTTCTGCGATACTTTGGATGAGAGCTTAAAAAAATATCATACCCTGGTGGGGGAGAATAAAATTTTTATTTCTCGAACAGCGGATGTGGGCGTTATCAACAAAGAGATGGCCCTGGATTTTGGTGCCACTGGTCCTGTGCTTCGTGGCGCCGGTGTGAAGTGGGACCTGCGCAAGAATCGGCCATACAGCATCTATTCCAAGCTGAACTTTGATGTTCCCGTGGGGATGGGTGAAAAAGGCAGCGTGGGTGACTGTTGGGATCGCTATATTGTGCGCGTGCGAGAAATGCATGAGTCGATTAAAATTGTTCGTCAGTGTTTGGCGGGAATCGAGGCCGGCCCGATTATGGGCAAAGTGCCAAAGATTATCAAAGTGCCGAAAGGTGAAATTTATATGAGAACTGAGTGCGCCCGTGGTGAACTTGGTTATCATCTTGTTTCCGACGGTGGAAAAAAACCATACCGTTTAAAAGTTAAGTCTTCGTGCTTTACACACGTTTCCATGCTTCCTGCGGTTGGCCCAGGCCTTATGATTGCGGATCTTGTCGCAACGATTGGAAGTATTGATATCGTCTTAGGGGAGATTGACCGATGAAATTGCAAGAGATGGGTGAGATCACAGAAAGCCCGCTAACATTCAAACAATATTTTACCAATATCCTGGATGCTGTACGATCAACCTATAAGGGAATGAAAATTACCCTTAAATATGTTTATGGTGTGAAAGAAGTCACCATTCAATATCCTGAGGAAAAGGAAGTTCTTCCACTCAATTCTCGCTCACGTTTATTTAACGATGTGGAAAATTGTATCGCTTGTATGCAATGTTCCACCGCTTGTCCTGTGAGTTGCATTTACATTTCTGCGGTTAAGCGTGAAAAAGATGCCCCCAAAGTCAAAACCAGTTCAGGCCAGGCCATTCGTCTGGATTTGACCATGTATACGATTGATGAGGCGCTTTGCTGTTATTGCGGTCTTTGCACCACCGTGTGTCCGACAGAGTGCCTTACCCACACGAGTGATTATGAATACTCTCAGTACGTCGTCGATAGCATGAAGTATGATTACTTGGCGCCCGAAGTGCGCGTTTGGCGCAATCGACTGCTTAAGAAGTAGCTCTCAAGAATTCCACCATTCCTTGTTTCCAAAATTTAGATTTCTGAGTTTTTTGGCCTTGAACACGGTCACCAAGACCACGAGCATGGTCATGCAACCGCCAAAGACGACGGCAGGAACAGTTCCCATAAATTTTGCCGTTAGTCCCGACTCGAACGCTCCGATCTCGTTTGACGAGCCAATAAAAATTGAATTGACGGCAGAAATACGCGCACGCATGTGAGGCGGTGTCATAGTTTTTACAATGGTACCGCGGATGATCACGCTGATATTGTCACTCATTCCGGTTAAAACCAGGAATGCAAAGGCCATCCAGAAGGTGGTGGAAAAAGCGAAGCCCACAGTCGCGACACCAAAGGTAAAAACAGCACAAAGTAAAATTCGTCCTGCATTTTTAATTGGCGGAAGAAAGGCCAGCAACAGTCCCATTGTTGTAGCACCCAAAGCGGGCGCGGCACGAAGATACCCAAGGCCTTGCACACCGGTGTGGAGAATTTCGCTGGAATAAATAGGAAGCAAGGCCACGGCCCCACCAAAGAGGACGGCAAACATATCCAGGGACATAGCACCAATCATCACCTGGCGGACTCTAACGAATTTAAATCCTTCGATCAAACGATCCCAGAGCGAATCTTCATCCACAGACGGGGGGCCTTCGGGTTTTTTGGGAGGCCGAACCAATGACATGGCCAGAAAAGAGAGGAAGATTAATCCAAACACGATCAAAAAAGTTTTTTGGGCCCCAATCGTGGCGTACAGAATCCCTCCAAGGGCCGGGCCGGAGACCGCACCAACATGCCAGAGTCCGCTGTCCCATGTTGAACAATTGAAATACAGTTCGACTGGCACAATGGAAGTTTGAACTGAAAAATTGGCAGGAGAGAGAAAGGCGCGCATGACTCCGATTAACGCCATCGCACTATAGAGATAAAAAGTATGACCGGGCTGAAATGTATAAGACCAGAGAATGAGTAAAGTTGCCAGCATGGCGCCAAGGTAGGATGTCAGTAAAAATTTTTTGGCCTGTCCTCGATCAATGAGGTGGCCCGCAGGCAGTGAACATAAAATAGCGGGAATGGCCTCGCATAATCCCGAAAGGCCTAAGGCCCATGGGTCATGGGTCCATTCATAAAGAATTTGGGCGATGACGACATACTGAATCTGTGAGGCCAGAACGATACTAAAACGAGCGACTAAATATTTTCTAAAATTAGGGATGCGTAGACTTGCCCACGGATCGTGCCCAAGTTTTTGAGATTTTTCCAAGAGAGTCTCCGAAAGAGGTGCAGAACTATAACATAAATATTTTCACAAATCCCTCGGGTAAAAAAATAAATCTGAGTTCTTGTGTCAAATTTTTGCAATACTCTTGCAAGGCCGCTTGCTCAGTTTTGTGCTTGCAATATAATAGGCCTATATTTAACAAGGCCATCAGGCCCCAACCCAAAGACGGAGGTTCTCTTGATCATTGTTGAATCCTTGTGTAAAAAATTCGACGATTTTCCGGCCGTGAAAAATGTTTCGTTTCAAGTGGAAAAGGGGCAGGTTCTGGGGCTTTTAGGCCCAAACGGTGCTGGCAAGTCAACCACTATGCGGATGCTGACGGGTTTCATTTCTCCTACCTCCGGTGACGTCCATATTTGCGGCGACTCAATTCTCACTGAGAAAGAAAAGGCCCAGGCGCATATTGGTTATGTTCCGGAAAACGCGCCACTCTATGACGAAATGGATGTCACAGCATTTTTAGAATTTATTTATGACTTGCGCGGCCTTGATCTCAATCAGAGGCTCACTCGAGTGCAAGAGATTTTGAAACTTTGCGCGCTTCAAGAAGTTGAGTTTCAGAAAATTGAAACACTCTCGAAAGGCTACAAACGACGAGTTTCTCTCGCCCAGGCCTTGATTCATGATCCGCGGGTGTTGATTTTAGATGAACCTACGGATGGACTTGATCCAAATCAAAAGCATGAGATTCGAAAAGTCATAAAGAATCTTGCAAAAGAAAAAACCATTGTTATTTCCACTCATATCTTAGAAGAAGTTGACGCCGTTTGTGATCGGGCAATTATCATGTCGCATGGAGTGATTTGTTTTGACGGGACACCCGCCACCCTCAAGGCGCAATCACCCACTGGCAAGCTCGATGATGTCTTTCGAAAAATTACGGCCGCGGAGGAACGATGCTAACTCCACAGTTTAAGGCCCTGTATAAAAAAGAATTTCAAAGTTTTTTTAAAACACCTCTAGGCTACGTATTTTTAGTCATTTTTCTTTTCGGCCTCGGCTACATGACATTTGAACCAGGACGCGGCTCTTTTTTTCAGATGCGAGAGGCCTCGCTTCGTTCATTTTTTGAGTATGTGCCTTGGATGTGTATTTTTCTGGTTCCCGCCGTATCCATGAAACTTTGGGCGGATGAAAGAAAAAAAGGAACGGTTGAACTCTTGTTTACTATGCCTATCACGGTCAAAGAAGCTTCGCTGGCGAAATTTTTTGCCGCTTGGACATTTATTGCCCTGGCCTTGTTTCTTACCTTTCCTATGATAATTACCGTCCTTCTCTTGGGACGACCTGATTTGAAAATAATTTTTCTTGGGTATGCTAGTTCCTTGTTGCTGGCGGGAGGCATGTTGTCTATCGGAAGTTTTTTTTCTTCCATGACAAAAAACCAAGTTGTAAGTTTTATTTTAACTGTCGCCACATGCTTTATCCTTTTGATGGCAGGTTCGCCTCCCGTTTTAGATTTACTCAGTGCCTTCGCGCCAAAATACGTCCTCAACATTTTTGAATCTCTCTCTCTTTTGGATCATTTTGAATCAATGAGTAAAGGGGTTATTCGGCTCTCAGATCTTGCTTACTTCACGATCATGATAGGTTTTTGGAATTTCAGTAGTGTTGTCCTCTTAAATGAGAACAAGGCGGAATAATGAAAAGAAAAACAGAAAATTATTTGAAGGTTGTTCTCGGAATTCTCTCTATGGGATTGGCCGTCTATATTACGAGTACGATGTTCTATAGAGTAAAGATTGACCTCACCGATGAAGGGATTTATTCCTTATCTAAAGGTAGCAAGACCCTCTTAAGCAAGCTTGATTCGCCTATTCGACTTAAGCTTTACTATTCAAAAACAGCGGCGAATAAGGGAACCGAAGGACTGCGGGCCTTTAACAATTATTTTCTCTATGTTCATGACATTCTGAAAGAGTATGTTGCAAATTCTCGCAACAATCTCACTCTTGAAGTCATCGATCCCAGGCCGGATACGGAAGATGAGGAAGAGGCCGAGGCCTATGGACTCAAACGCTTCCCTCTGACAGAAACGGAGCGATACTTTTTTGGGTTAGTGGCGATTGGTGATTCAGGTAGTGAAAAAGTTATCGAATTTTTTGATCCTAATAAACGGGAAGGACTTGAGTACGACATCACGAAATTATTGTATTCGGTTTTGAGTCCGCAAAAAAAGAAAGTGGGAATTCTCTCGCCCTTGCCCATTGTGCGAGACGATGTCAGTCCATACATGGCGCAGATGATGCAAATGCAAGGTCGTCCCGTAGAGCAGTCATGGCCGATTATCAATTTGATGCGTGAATTTTATGAAGTCAAAAATCTTGGACGTGAAGCAGAGACAATTTCAGGCATCGACACTTTGTTAATTGTCCATCCGATGGGATTTTCTGATCAGACTCTTTTTGCCATTGATCAGTTTCTTTTGCAAGGGGGGAAACTTTTGGTCTTGGTCGATCCCCATGCCTTTGCTGCCAGTATGCAAAATGGCCCTTCTCCTCAGATGGGGGGAATGCCTTTGAATAGCTCACCAGACGGAAAGTTTCGAAAGTTGATGGACAAGTGGGGGATTGACGCGATGGAAGGCGCCTTCGCTGGTGATAAATATTTAAGTGGAGTGGCACGACTTTCTCCCGATGAACCACCGACGCGGCTCCTGCCCCTGATGGTGTGCAACCGACATTGCACCGAAAAATTCAAAGATCCCATCACGCGCGGTCTCGAACAGATCACTCTTTTTTTTCCTGGCGCGCTTCAAGCGCATCAGCTCGAAGACCTGACGATTGAATCTCTCTTATCTACCACGGATAAAGGTGCCACCTACGAGGCCTATCCTCATGAATTGGCCGATCCCAGTCTCCTGTGGAATAAGATGGAAGATGGAACGACCCCTGTGATTATGGGGATGAAATCCTATGGAAAATATAAGACGGCATTTCCTGATGGTCTTGTGATTGAAAAAAAATCCTCCGATGGTAAAAAAAACGACAAGCAAACGAAAACCGGATTACTTGAAAGTAGCAAGGATGGTGTCATTATTGTTTTGGCGGACGTTGATTTTATTTCCGCGCAATTTGCTTTTCAGCAAAGCTTCTTAGGCCCGACCGTCGCCAATGATAACAGTGCACTTTTCTTAAATGCACTTGAGGCCTTGGGTGGCAATGTCGATTTAATGTCTGTGCGATCTAAAGGACATATCAACCGTACCTTCGAAGCGATTGAGGCCATTGAGTTTGAGGCGGACCGTAAAACAGAAAAGAAGGCCATGGAGATCAATGGCAATATTATGCGCTTTCAGCAAGAACTGACTGATTTATCCAAGCAAGCAAATCAGGACAACATGGCCCTCATTCAAAATGAATCTTTGAAAAAAAAGAAGGTGTTGGCGCGCCAGATTGTGGAGCTAAAAAAAGAATTGCGTGAAGTGAAGCGTGAAGGACGTGAAAGAGTGGAGTTCATCGGTAAAATCTTTCAATATGTGAACACACTTCTGATGCCAATAGTTATTGTGATTTTTGGAGTGTGGTTTCTCCATTTCAGAAAGAAAAAGAAAAGGGACGAATTGACGGCCTCAGGTACAAAAAAATTGATGGAGAGAAGTTTATGAGTCTTAAAAAACTTACAATCCTGACCTCTGTTCTTTTTATCATCTCACTTTTTGTTTTTTATTTTGAAAACAGACGCGGCACGGATCTCGTGGCCGATAGCGAGTTGGTTAAAGGGCTGGATGCGAGCGCTATCTATCGAATGGAAATTAAGTTTAAAGGCAATCAGACTATCAATATCTCCCGGGAAGAAAATCGCTTTATTCTGAAAAACCATAAAGGGCATCCTGCTTCACCCGAGCGTCTGAATGACACAATTTTCAAATTGGCCAATATTCAGGTGCGAGAGAAAGTGGCCAGCTCACCCAGCGCAAGGGATCTTGCAAATTATGCTTTGGATGAAAGTGGACGAGAAGTCCTGGTTCAAATATACGGACTGAAAGGTGAAAAACTCTTGGGCCTTTCTATTGGCAAAAGCTATAAAAGTTTTGGGAACTATGTTCAAAAGGAAGGGCAAAGCGAAGTTTACTTATCGAATGAACCTATTCATCTCAGCTCAAATTACCTCGATTATGTGGAACCACGACTTTTGCAGATTCCTAAAGAAGACATTGCGAAAGTTGAAATCCAGATTAATGGCAAAAAAGGCGAAGTCAAGAAGGCCAAGGCAGATGCCTACTTTACAGCTTTTTCTCTCGTCGCCTTTGACGATTTCTTTCGCCCTGATGAGAGCGAAATGAGCGGCCTCAATTTTTCCGATGAAATCATAATTCATTTAAAGAATAAGCTGACCTATAGACTTGACTTGGCCAAAAAAGGTGAGCAGTCTTTTCTGAAAATTCATGCTCTTCTGGATGATATTCCCGAGCAGGTTGAAATTAACAAAAATGATTCTCCTGAAAAATTAAAAGAAGTCGAAGGGATGGCGAAAGCACAAGCTGAGGCCCAGCGTTTTAACGTCCTCAAGGCCCCCTGGATTTATCGTATTGATGAGATGACGGCAAAAAAGATCTTAAAGGATCCCAAGGACCTTCTCTAAAACTGCCAAAACGACACGCGGAATTTCTAACTTTGGCCCTTCCGAGTTGTCGGTATAAGATAATGATTTGCAGGTTTGTCCTTTTTTGTCTGCATCAGTTGGATTAAAGGCCAGACAGCCAAGGGGTTTATGTTCGGCCGGAATGGTGCAACCTAATTCACGATTATTAAAAAATGGGCAGGTGTAATGTCGTCGCAGCCGGGCGTCCGGCTTCATGAAGAAATCTTTATCTAAACGATACTCGTCAATCACAGCGCGACACTTGTTTTTTATTTCTTTTAAATCAGCATTTATAGAGATTAAATATTTTACAAGATCCTGGCCTTCGGCCTCTGTGATCCTCATGGAGTTATAATGAAACGTGCAACAGGGGGCCTGACAGTCACGGCAATCAAGACCTGTGTTTTCCAGATCTCTCATTTTGAGAAGAAGTTCGTCACGTGCTATTTGTTTTTGTGGGCACATTTTAATTGTTCCTGCAAAAACTCAAAACATTCTTGTTCTTTTCCGCGAAAAATTATGGGGGTAGGAGATTTTTCAATCGCATGGTTATAGAGACGATCATAGTAGTGAATTAAAAGAGCGTGAATCCACTTTTCGTGATGGCCAAGTTCCAGTCCTGTCTGAAATGCCGTTATGATGTCCTCATTAATCTCACTATAATGGGCCATCCCAAGACGTCGTTTGATGCGGGAAAGTTGTCCGAGGAGAATTTCGCGTAATGTATTTGGTGTGGCCATCCCGCTGGACAGTGGGAGGGTGATATATTCGCTGAAGATGTGAGCGATTCTTTCATCCATGCTTTTTTCCAGATACACCAATGGGGCCTGTCTCATTTTTTCAACAAAAGGTGGAGGGACCAGAATTCTTCCAACACAATTACCTTCGTGCTCAACCACATACAAAGGTGAGGGTGTAAAAACTCGCATACCCAATAAATTTTCAAAAGTTTGCTGGGCCGGCTGGCCTTTGCCGACAACTGGACCGAACGCACTTCCGCGATGGTTGGCAAAGTCCTCCAGATCTAATTGTTCTGTTTTGCCAAATCGCTGTAGAAGTTTAGTCTTGCCTGAGCCAGTCAGGCCGGTGAGAAGAATCAACTCAAAACTGCCTGAGACTGCTTGAAGGAGTTCATGCCTGATGGCCTTGTGGCCACCTTCAATACGTCGAACCTCAAATCCTTCTTCTGCCAGCCAACTGGCCGCCATTTGGCTGCGAAGTCCACCGCGCCAGCAGTATAGGAATCGTCGATCTTTAGGAAATTGCTGAAGTGCCAAACGCCAACCCTCGACAAGTTCCTTCTTAATGGGATCAACTAATTCATGTCCAATCTTGATCGCCTCTTCTTGCCCCATCATTTTGTAAGTAATCCCAACTGTTTTTCGATGAGAATTGTTAAGGATAGGAATGTTCAGGGACTGAGGGATGGCACCTCTTTCAAACTCGTCCTCGCTGCGAACGTCCAGCGCAATGAGCTTTTCATCGCGTTCTAAAATGTGTAAAAAATCGCAGGCTTTAATTTGTTCATTCATATATCAACTAAGGTATAATACTCTCATGGACGCCAATCTAAAAGTTGAATCATTTGCGGTCGGAACTTACGCCAGTACTTGCTCGATCATCTATTCCGAAAGTACCCGCGAGGCCGTGCTGATTGATCCCGGAAACGATCCTAAATTTATTTTAAAGAAATTAGAAACCTTGAACGTGAAAGCAAAACTTTTGCTCCATACTCATGCCCATTTCGATCATATTGGCGGCTCCAAAGAATTGCACGATGTTACGGGGGCTCCCATCTACTTGCACAAAAAAGATCAGCTTCTTTATCAAAGTTTGCCCATGCAATCACTGATGTTCGGCCTTCCTCCCTTGAAAACCGGCCCAATCGAGCACTTCATTGAAGACGGTGAAAAATTCGGTTTGGGAGATCTTTTGTTTTTAACCACCTTGCACACCCCTGGACATACTGAAGGTGGCTGCTCTTTTTATACGGATGTCTTTGAGCAACCCATCGTGTTTGCGGGAGATACGCTGTTTCAGGGCTCCATTGGTCGCACCGATTTGCCCGGCGGCAGTTTTGAGGTGCTGAAAAAATCAATTTTGGAAAGACTCTACACTCTTCCTGAAAACACTCTTGTGATTACCGGACATGGCCCGGCCACAACCATTGGCGAAGAGAGAAGGGACAATCCCTTCGTGCATCTCTAAGTAGTTATGGGAAAAGAAACATTTCATCAATTTTATCAGAGTTTATTCGGTGACCGTTGGGCCCAACTTCATGAGGCTCTCGTGAGTCCGATTAAAAACACTGTGGCCGTGGTTAATCCTTTTAATATGGATGAGTCCTGGCGTTCTCACATCCAGGCAACAACTTCTCCTGAGTGGAGTGGGATTTTGCTCCCACAGTTGGTGAGTGAAACTCCTTTTCCTGCGCCCAGTACTTTTGGATTGAAACTCTCTCCCTACTACTTACTTGATTATGCCTCTGCTTTGGCGGCGCTTTTACTTGAGATAAGGCCAAAGACTCTGTATGCAGATTTTTGTGCTGCTCCCGGTGGAAAATCGCTGGTGTCGCTCTTTAAGTTACAGCAACCGCTCAAGGCCCTTTTAAACGAACCATCACCGGATCGTTTGAGGCGATTGAAGAATAATTTTGCTCAATATCTTCCTGAAAATATTTTGGCCGATTTCTCCATGACGTCCTTTGACGGCCGGCGCTTCGGGCTCCATCGTGCCGAGAATTTTGATGTCATTCTTCTTGATGTGCCTTGTAGCTCTGAACGACACGTCCTGCTGGATCAAAAGGAATTGGAGCATTGGAAACCCAAACGTTCAAAACAACTTAGTGAGTTACAATTTTCCCTTCTTTGCTCGGCCTTTGCCGCCTTGAAAAAAGGCGGACAATTACTGTATTCGACTTGTGCCTTGACCCCTCTAGAAAATGAAAGGCAAATCGAACGTTTGATAAAAAAACGACCGGGCCAAGTCGAAGTCCTGTCCCACCCCATTTTGGAAACATATTTTGAAGCGCGATCTCAGGGATTTATTGCGCTCCCCGATCGACAAGGGATGGGGCCACTCTACTGTTGTCTGATTAAAAAAATGGCCTAAAAATGTCCCGGCAGCGGTGTTTGGCATTTTGTGCAAAGACCTTTGGCAAAATTCAAAAATTTAACTTTGTACCAATCGCGCTGAATCAAACAGGCGCCACAGCTGGCGCAAAAAGTATTTTGTCCTTCAGGATCATGAACATTTCCCAGATAGACATGCTGCAAACCCACTTCCTTGGCAATGTTTCGTGCCTGTATCAAGCTATGATGGGGAGTGGGAGGAATGTTGAGCATCTTATAGCTTGGGTGAAAGGCGGAAAAATGCAGGGGAACTTCTGGCCCCAATTCGCCTGCGATCCACTCGCTCATACGTTTGATTTCATCGGGTGAATCATTTTGTCCCGGAATGAGAAGGGTGGTGATTTCCAGCCACACCTTGGTTTCTTTTTTGACGTATTTTAAGGTGTCGAGCACGGGTTGCAGATGAACTCCCGTCAGTTGTTGATAAAAATCTTCGTGAAAACCTTTGAGATCAATATTGGCGGCATCCATATGTTCAAAAAATTCTACACGAGGTTTGGCATTGATGTATCCGGCTGTGACCGCGACGGTGCGAATGCCCTCAGCGTGGGCCAGTTTTGCCACATCCACCGCATATTCAAGAAAGATCACTGGATCATTATAGGTAAAAGCAATGGCGGGTGAATGGGCCTCTTTCGCCATGTCCACAATCTCTTGAGGAGTTGCGATGCTTGCCAGCACATCCATTTCGCGCGTCTTACTGATGTCCGAATTTTGGCAGAACTTACAGCCTAAATTACAGCCAACTGTTCCAAAAGATAAAATGGTGGTTCCGGGATAAAAATGATGGAGAGGTTTTTTTTCTATGGGATCAACGGCAAACCCACTTGAGCGTCCATAAGTCGTCAAGACTAAATGGTCCCCTTCCCGCGCACGCACAAAACAAAAACCGGCCTGACCTTCATGCAATTTGCAAAGTCTGGGGCAGAGTTCACATTCAATTTTTCCATCGGCCTCGACATGCCAGTAACGAGCAAGGTGACTTGTTCTCATAAGAGCTATCATATACTCTAGAGCGTATTATGGCCTCCACTGTAAAATTACCTAACGTGGCCGGTATGTTTTATGAAGCCGATCCGGTGCGTTTGACAAACATGCTTCAAGAATTTCTTGCAAACGCTCGTCCAGCAATTTCAAATATTCCGCGCATTTTGATTGTTCCTCACGCAGGATATATTTATTCAGGGCCTATCGCGGCCTCTGCTTACAAACAGTGGATGACATGTCCATCGCCTCAGGAAGTAGTGATTTTATCTCCTACCCATTACCATCATTTATCAACGATTGCTTCGCTGGATGTTAATGCCTACCAAACTCCTCTGGGAAAAGTGTCTCTCAATTCGACTGTGATTGAGCAACTGGTGCAAAAAAAACTCGTCAACTATCGGCCAGAAGTTTTTGAACGTGAGCACGCGCTCGAAGTCCATCTGCCGTTTTTGCAATTCCTCTTCAAGGAGCTTTCAATTATTCCTCTGATTGTTGGGCAGGTGGATGCGGCCGCGGTTATTCAGCTCCTCCTGGCCCTTGATGATGGCAAACGTCTTTTTGTTGTCAGCACCGATCTCAGTCATTTTCATTCCCACGAAATCGCAAAAAGTCTTGATCTTGAAACGGCCAACTGGATTGAGACCTGTCAAAGTCATCGCCTTACGGGACAGATGGCCTGTGGCCATTTTCCTCTGCGGGGAGTTCTCGATTATGCACGCCTTCAAAAAATGACAGTGAAAAAATTAGATCTTCGCGATTCTTCCGATACCGCTGGCGATCCTGAGCGAGTCGTGGGCTATGGTGCTTTCGCGATTTATTCTTCTTCCTCTTCACCTTCAGAAAAGACCCAGGCCTCAAAAGTATAGAACTCGACACGGGGATCACGAAAGGCATCACTCGGGAGTCCGGCCTTAAGACAGGTTTGTTTTAAAAAAGTTTCATGACTCCATTTCCATTCCACCGGAACTTGAGGCAAAAGCAATCCCTGATAAAAGTCTTTTTTTGCCACTAACCCGTGTTTCCCAACAACAATTTTAGTAAGGTCCATGCATCGTTCGAGTGGGCCCATAACTGAAATTTCAAGTTCTGCTTCTTCTAATTCGCTTTTGGTAATGGGAGCAAAGCGCGGGTCTTTAAAACCGGCCAGCACGGCATTCTTTACAATATTTAAAAACAAGGCCTCATCACTTCTGATGGTTCCAATGCAGCCTCGTAAATTTCGATCAATGTGCAAGCTTACAAAGCAACCGAGAGAGTGAAGCAAGCAAGTTTTGTCGCCAAAGCATTCACGGATGTCTGCTTCAGTGATGGGCATGTGGGTTTTATTTTCTAAAAAATAAATTAAGGCCCGTCTCGCCAACTCACTGGCATATTTTTTTTCCTTGGATGAAAGAAGCGGCCCTGTTTTCATAAAGATTCTCCTATCGTCTTCATGTTGCCCCGGCCCCCCTTAGCTAGCAACAATTAGGGGCATAAGTCCGCCTTCCTAGATTGTAACTACTTAAAAACACATAGGTTCGGAGGTTTTTGTCTAAGTGTGGCATAATAGGATAAAAGGAGAAGACCGTGCCAAATAGACACGTGTCCGATGCAAGCTCCGGTTCTTTTAAGAGTGCGTTTCAAATAATCCAAACAGTGAAAAGGCCCTGGGAGCATTCGTTTTGTGTTCTTCTCCTTGGCATTTTGGGCATCGGCCTCCCATACTTGCTCTCCAATTGGATGAATTCGACGCGCGAATTTCATTTTGCGCCTTATCTCGATATCGAGTTACAAATTCCGAGAATTAATTGGATGATTATTCCTTACGTCTCGGCCTATCTGATGGGCCTGGCCTCGCTGCCAGTATTACCCTTCCTGGCCCAAAAGGCCCTGACCAAGGCCATGATTGTGGCGGGAATTTTTGGTGGGATTTTTTTTATGATCTGTCCTACCGAACTTGGCTATCTTCGAAATCATGATGGCCTAGGTGCCTGGCTTCCCTTTTATCAAATCCTCTGGTCGCTTGATCATCCCTACAACTTAACTCCCTCAATGCATGTGACGATGGCCTACCTCATGATGGTTCCCGTCATTCAGGTCTGCCAATCCCGCCTCACGAAGTGGATCTTAGGCCTCTGGCTCTTTTCTGTTTGCATTTCGATTATTCTTGTTCATCAACATCACGTGATTGATTTTGTGACCGGATTTTTGCTCGGCTGGTTATGTGATATTTTTATCTATCGCCGCGCTGTGATTGCCTACGCCAGTGATATGGTTTGGAGTGCTAACGTTGATTCTGGAAATCAGCGTCATGATCACGATAAAGACGCGGCCTAAAAAAAAGGGCCTTCATTTCTGAAGGCCCTGACATAAACAATTAAGAAATTCTTTTACTGAACATGAACAACGAAGTCCTCTGGCTGACTTTTGTTGATATGAATATTCAGATCCTTTCCAGGAGTAAAACCGGCAACGAAGAAAATTCCTCCATGCTGAGTTACGTTGCCCTGATCGTCATAGGCTGGCCCATAAACCATTCCTTGACCCCAGATCTTGTTGCTCTTTTTAAGATATTGAG
>JAHFAA010000359.1 GCA_023250775.1 Bdellovibrionales bacterium | reverse complement strand
AAGGGATCTTTTGTTAATGTCGAAACATAATCCACATATTCAATTTAGCGCCGAAGACATCATGACCGAGGACCCATACATTGTCGATGAGGGAACCCCACTGAGCGATGTGGCCTACGAAATGTCGAGAAACAAAATCGGATCTGCCGTAGTTCAAGACTCTATGGGTTCATTAATGGGCATTTTCACCACCACTGATGCCTTAAATGCTTTAGTTGAAATTCTTCGAGGTGAGATGGTCCCCGATGACAGTGCTGAAATAAAAACGCCAGATTTGTGGACTTAACATTCATTTTGATCAATAGGCCAGAACTGATCTGAGAAGTGCATCACGACCATAGATATCATTGCGAAAATTAAGAAGGTTATCCTCGCCCACCCATGCGGTCCAATAGAGAAGGTAAACGGCGACTTGCGGCTCGACTGATATCTCAAGGGTACTGCCTTTTTTCACGCTCTCCTGAATCTGCTCCCAATTCTTCCCTTCTCTATTTTTAAAAAAATACTCTGCCAGGCCTGAGGCATTCTCAACTCGAATGCAGCCAGAGCTATAAGTTCGGAAAACTCGATCAAACAGTCCTTTTGACGGGGTATCATGAATATAAACACCGTAGTTATTGGGAAAGATGAATTTGAACTTGCCTTGAACGTTCTGTGGACCGGGATCTTGCACAAGTTGGAAATTGAAATTGTCTGGAGTGATATTTTTCCACTGAATCTTTCTTGAGGCCAGTTCGACTAAGCGAGTTCCTTTCCATCTGTAGACACGAAAACCTTTGCGCTTCAAGATGCCAGGATTTTTCTTGATCGCAGGAAGGAGATCTTCAACCGCAATGCGATCTGGAACCACCCATTTTGGATTAACCACCATCGTTTCAATCCGCCCCTCGAAAACAGGAGTACGGCGAAGTTGTTTGCCAATGACAACCTTCATCGCCAGTGGAGTTCCTTTTTTCTCAAGGACTTCAAGCTTAAACTCAGGAGCATTGACCACAATCGACGGGCGCTCGAACTTTCTCGGTAACCAACGCCATCGCTCCATATTCAACTCAATTTGGATAATGCGTTCATTCACCGAGATACTAAGTGCTTTTCTTGTTGCACGGTCAAGAACACCAGAAGGCGTCAGCCCATGTCGCAACTGAAACCTGACTAGCCCTGCACTCATCACTTCATCAAATAGAACATCTGCCTTTGAATTTTCCGCAAGATCGGCCGTGAGCATAAGTAACTTATTCAGTTGCTGAACGACTTTGCCTCGTTCACCCAGCTTCAGAGCTCTGCCTTCTTGTGACAACTTCCATCCGCCAAAATCACGAATCGCCAGATAGGACTTAAGTTTAGCACGAAGGCGCTGATAGTCCGGCTCCTGTGGAGCTGCCTCATCCAAAAGTGAATTAACTGACCGAGCATGCGATAGCTGAGCGAGCAGCGACTCGGCATCGTTATCCTCTTGCCTGAAAATATGCCATTCGGGATCTGCCAGCGCTGGTCTCGTTCGACCATACAAAAGATGATCCACATAATTGATAAATGAGTCGGTTAAAAGTAACTCTGCATCTATCTTCTCATTAATTTTTTGCTCAGAATGACTTAGAAGTTCATTGAGAATGCTGACATGATACTCACGGGGGCGCAAACCATCTTCTCGTGAGTGGCGTAATCGATCAAGCAAAGTCAAAGCGTTTTCGGAAGCACTGTCAGAGGAATACCATACTGGCGTATAACCATTCTTGTCATAGAATTTGCGAACTTTCGACTCTTGCATCAACCTGACATTTTCCTGGAATAGAATTTTTTGAGAAAATCTAGCTTTGAGTGCAATACCTAGATCGGTCCCTGAGGCGTGTGCCGAGGCCCCGACGAGAATAAAAATGATGGGGATAAATATTTCATTCCAAGATGTCATTTTCATCAGATGAAAAAGGCAGATCATTTGTTTTCATAAGTTCAACATGAAGAACACCTCTGTTGAACATAGCATCAACATTATTTTGATTAACCTCTTTCTCAAATGCGATTTCCCTGTAGAATGCACCGTGAAGACGCTCATTATGAAGATAATGAGCTTCTTTATCCTCGTCTTGCTCGCTTCTGGTTTTGTTACCTTTGATCGAAAGAATGTTGTTATGAAGCTCAAGCTCAATTTCATTTTCGGTCATGCCTGGAAGATCCGCATCGAGGGCGTAGCCCTCAGTCGTCTCTCTGACATCAATAGCTGGAAATGAACGATAATCATTCAGATGAGTGACTGCAAAATCGTGGTCGCCAGGAAAAGTTCGCATCGATTGATGAGAATCTTTCCTCATTCCTAAAACCTCTTGAGGAATATTGCTTGTAAATGGCCATGCATTACGAGGGGTAAGAGACGAACGCCATGGCCTTAAAACAGGTAACTTCATAAACACCTCTTGATTAAAATTTTAACATTTTCCAGTACGCTCGAGGGTCAACATTTTCGAAGCGTTCCAGGTTCATCTGTATCGCTGAAAGAGCTTCCTTACTGAGTCCTGAATTCAAAATAAGTGTTAGGGCCTCATCCTCACGATCAAGGATTCTCAAGGTCTTTACCAGATAGAAATAACCGATGGGGGAATCAGGAAATTGATCTATAAAATTTTCCGCGTTGCTGATGACTTCATCAAAATCACTTCGCGCAAGCATTCGCAAAAAAGGTATGTGAATCAGGTCTTCGTTTAACGCATTTGCAGGTAATAGCTCGCCTTCTTCAATATTGCGTTCAAGGATAATAATCCTTTCAAATAATCTTTGTTCTTCGACTGATAAATACGCCAGACGATTTTTTAGAAACTGTGCAGTTGCTGAACTCAGCTGCTCTAAATCCATTGACGAAAGTTGCATCTCAAGATCTTCCTTCTCGCCATAAATATCTGTTAGATCGTCATCAAGTTTCTGAATTTCGTTATTCGCATTTGAAATTAAAATGGCCTCCTTGATTGCTTGAGTGTTGTGAGAAACATCAAAGTCCGCCATGGACGAAAGTAAACTGTTCACATCATAATCTTCAATTTTTTGCTTAAATTTTGCCTCCTGCACTAACAACATGATCAGCTTCGCTTTGTGGCCAGAGTAGCTCTCAGGCGCCCGCAAGATAATTTCATCGGCAACTGCAATATTTTTTTGCAGGCTCACTAAATCCTGACTATCGATCTTTCTCATGTATGAATTTAAATAATTCGCCAACGTTTCTGTGCTTTGCTCTGCAATAGGAGTATCAGATAAGGTCTTAATCGTTTCTACGCGCGAGACAGGCATCGAAATCTGCCTTGGATCATTCTCGGCGATCCTTCTACCATGTCCTAATAATTCCTTCCAAAGTTTAGGCGTCGGTCTATTTTTCTTAGATAAAATGCGTTTAATCACCACGGGCTGACAGATTCTTTTGTGCTGAGACACATTGAAAATTAAAACTGAGAACAAAATCGAAAAAAGAATTAACCCATAAAGATATTGTCGTTTTTTAGATGTTTCCTCACCCATCCTACACTCCGTATTCTTGCCACCCATTGGCGATTTCGGATTCATTTAAGGTTTCAAGTTTAAGAAGAATGTCAACTTCATGGTCAATAAATCTTTTGTTCATTTCCAAGACATCTTGAGCTTGATGAAAACTATTTTCCAAAATATCTTCCACCTCCTGGTCAATATGCTCACTTGTAAGCTCACTCTTTGGATGAGTCACAAACTGCTGATAAGGACCAGTCAGAAGTGGCGACTGACGTTCATCAAAAATTGACAGGCCTACCTTATCGCTCATTCCAAACTGTGTTACCATGGCGCGAGCAATATCGGTTGCTTTTTCTATATCATCAGCAGCTCCGGTTGAAATATTATTAAAATACATTTTTTCGCAAGCACGGCCGCCCATGAGAACACTAATTTTCTTTAGCATTTCATCTTTCACCGTTATGTAGCGATCCTCCAAAGGTCGCTGAATTGTATAACCAAGGGCCCCCATACTTCGCGGAATGATACTTACTTTATGAATTTTATCTTGCGTCTTCAAACTTAGGGAAACCGTCGCATGCCCTAATTCATGATAAGCAATACGCTTTTTGTCTTCAAAATTCATTATCTTCTTTTTTTGCTCAGGTCCCGCAACAATTCGCTCCATCGCAAGTGAAAAATCCTGTTCTTCAACTGTTTCACTGGACCTGCGAGTCGCTACAATTGCGGCCTCATTAACCAGATTGGCAAGATCGGCCCCAGAAAATCCTGATGTAATAGAGGCAACTTTATCAAAATCAAGATTCGCAGCGGCCTTAATTTTTTGAATATGGACTTTTAAGATTGCGATTCTTCCAATTTGATCCGGATTGTGGAGTAGAATTTGGCGATCAAATCGACCAGATCTTATCAAGGCTGGATCGAGAATCTCCGGTCGGTTCGTTGCCGCCAGAATTATGACTCCGCTGGA
>JAHFAA010000358.1:3788-4446 GCA_023250775.1 Bdellovibrionales bacterium | reverse complement strand
CACCGTTTCAATCGGATGAGTTGTGACCAGTTGATCTTGCCAATAGGCCCAACTTTTGTCGCCATTGAAATCAATCCAGGAGCTTTTCGATTTCGTCGCTCGCTCCATGGCAACGGCGGCGATGTAGTTGGCGAAACTTTCGTTCAGCCAAAGATCATTCCACCATTTCATGGTAACGAGGTCACCAAACCACATGTGGGACATTTCGTGCAAGATGAGATTATCTCTTCCTTCCATGCGTGTTTTTGTGACAGTCTCGCGAAAAATATTATTTTCCTGAAGCGCGATCGCCCCGGGGTTTTCCATGCCTCCCCAGGAAAATTCAGGAATGAAAATTTGCCCATACTTTGAAAAAGGGTAGGGTGTTTCAAAGTATTCAGTATAAAAGCGCAGACCATTTTTGGTGATTTCGAAAATTCTTTCTGAGTCCACATATTTGGCAAGAGATTTTCGAGCGTATATAAAAAGAGGAATGTCACCAATCTGATCAGTCCATTCCTCATAGGGCCCGGCCCCCATGAAGAAAAGGTAAGTGCTGAAAGGTTTAGTTTTTTTGAAATAGACCGTTGCACTTGAATCAGTTTCGCTCTTTTGATCGATCAGATCATTGGAGATGGCCTTCCAGTCTTTCGGAATCGTGGCAGAAACTTTGTAAGTG
>JAHFAA010000358.1:0-3778 GCA_023250775.1 Bdellovibrionales bacterium | reverse complement strand
TGATCAAAGCAAGGAAAAAGACTGTGGGCCATATAGGGTTCAAAGTCGGTGGCGATGTACTCTAATTTGTCCTCAGGGTCTATGGTCTTTGAGATTCCGTCGCCCGTCTGACTAAATTCATTGGTGTAGTCGACTTCAATGACAAGATGTGAGGCCAACATCTTGGGCGGAATTTCAAAGTGCCCTTTGCCGGTTTTGAATTTGGTCAGGAGTTGTTCGTTGATTTTTATGGAGTTGATTTTTTTCGACAAAAAATCTACGGAGAGTGGCGCATCTAATCTTGTTAATTCGACATTCAGGGTCGCCTTGCCGTTATAGGTGGGACTTTCCTTTCGGAATTCAAAATTGAGATCATAAGAGACAAAGCGTACTTGTTCTTTTCGAAAGGCGGCAAAGGTGGATGTTAGATTGTCATCGGAAGGATGTTTTGCCACAGGCAATGCTGCGTAGGCCTCTGCTAAAAAAAGACTTAAAAGAAGTGCAAACTTAAATAACATGGTTACCGCCGTTTTTAGTCATACGATCAAATTCTGAGAATGAACGATTAATGCAATCTTCAATGGCAAGACCTTGGAAATAATTTCCGCAAAGATAAAGATTTGTTCCTACAAGAGAATGCTCGATCTGGGTGAGAAATTCTTTATGACCGCTTCCTAGCTTGGGTAAGACCCGCTCTCGTTCGGCACTATTGAGAATGTCACTTTCGGAAATTTTTAAAACCTGGAGAATTTTCGCCGTCTTTTCTTTGCCCTTGAGTGCGCCCGGCTTGAAATGAAAAGTGAAGCCTCGATATTTGGGATGAGGCAGAACATCGCGGGAAACCACTGAGAAAAAATTATCATTTGTGGGAATGAGTCCCGCAAAAGGAGCGTGCTCAATCTTCTCTTTCTTCACAACGACACAAGTAGACTCAACCGAAGCTGTTTCAATTTGAGAAAGTGTGCGGTGGAGTGCGGGATTAAGATTCTTGACGAGGACTGCGGCACTCGATACCGGTGTGGCCAAAACCAGAGAATCGGCATGAAGTTGTTCGCCATTGCTGAGAGTGAGGTTATAAGTAGCTCCATCTCGTGTGATCGTTTTAATAGTACAATTTTTCTTCAGGATGAGATGTTGATCTTCGGCAACCTTTTCTGGGATGGTCTGGAGACCAGTGGCAAGAGTGTAGCTGCGAAAAATATCTTTGCGCCTTTCTCTTTTCTTAAACAGCGAATCGGCAGGAAACGGCCCGGCGTCTTGAGATAAGACGGCATTAAATGATGGCCCGAGAATTTTTTTATAATTTGTTTTACCTAAGATGGCCTGATAATACTCCTGCACGGAGAGTTCATTTTTCTTAGCATGGAAGATCTTGGGTAGAGACAAAAAGATTTCTAAAAAAGAAAGATGTTTGGTGATCTTCTCAATCTTATTGTCGTGATAAACTTTAAAAGAAACTTTTTCTCGCTTTAAAATGGATTGGGCGAGGTTATATTTTTCAATAATGGAAATCAGACCGCAATAAGAATTGTAGCAAGTGTGAGCGCCCAGCTCGACGGCAAAATCTTCAAAACGATGGGAATCAAAGCATCCCCCAACGCGATCGGTGTTTTCAAGAATATAAGGACGGTATCCAGACTGAATGGCCTTGAAGGCAAAGCTCAATCCCGAAATCCCTGCGCCAATAATGACGACATTTTTGTCTTTCATAACAACCTCATAAAAATTACTAAGGATTTTTAGCCATTTTTCCGGCCACTGTAAACAACTAGAGGGAAGGTGTTTGGCTCATTTGAGAATATTTCAACACCTTTGGGAATGAGACATCAATATTTTGGATGAATTTTGCCCACTTGGATCAGGATGAGCAATATTATTTTTTTCGAAGAGAGCATTACAGATTGTTGTTAAGACCCGAGTGAAGGTAGGCGAAGATTTCTTTTTTTGTAGCAAGTTTGCGATGCTTACTCTTAACCAAAGATCCATCGCAAAGCTTCAATTCAGAATCGGCAGTGTTTAACAGTTCAGTCGCTTGTTGGATCTTTCCGAAAACGTGGTCTTGGGGATATTTATGATCATATTTGTTCAAAAATTTAGTGAAACTTTTGCGTGCATTTTTAGGATCGCCCTTGGCCTCGGCAATAACTTTGATTAAAAAATTTGTCTGAACGAGTTTGGTAATGGCCATGGTTTCAAGAGTGGCCAAGGTGGCCGTTCCAACGCAAAGGCCGACGAAGCCTCCCATCCCCATTACGGCGAGGGCGTCCCAGCTTACGATGCCGAGAGCTTGTGCTACATAACCTGTGCCGATCGTGGCGCCAAAACCCAGAACGCCTGTGCCGGCGACACCGATTGGAGGCGTGAGACCAGTTTTCCAGATCTGCTTATTGGCCTCGTGGATATATTCATCTACGCAGGTGGTGTTAACGTCGATTTTTCCTTCGCGAACCTCTCTTCGGACATCATGCACGCTCTCGCTCGCCAAGGCGATACTGGCAAAAGAGAAAATCAAAATCGCGAGTGTGCAAAAACGAATTTTCATAACGATCTCCTGAAGGCCTTTGAAGGGCTTATAGCCTAAATTAGTTTACGCTCGCAATATGTAAAAAATGCACACTTGTCGCAGTGGTCCATCCCAGCGTATATAGCTGGTTATTATGAAGAAACCTGAACTCCTTGCCCCTGCCGGCAGCTTTGAAGCTGCCTACTACGCTTTTTTGGCAGGTGCCGATGCCGTCTATCTGGGTCTGGCCGATTTTTCCGCCCGCAAGGCCGCGCGCAATTTTTCGCTGGAGGAGCTGAGGGTTTTGCGCCACTTTGCCACGGAACACGGCAAGCGCATTTTGGTTACCGCCAATACCCTGATCAAAGAGCAGGAACGACCGGCCCTGACGGAATTATTATTTGATCTAAGCAGTGTTGGGGTTGATGGTGTCATCATCCAGGACCTGGGACTGCTTGCCATGCTAAGACGTTATTTTCCTCAGCTCCCCATTCATGCCTCTACTCAGATGGCCGTGCAAGATAGCTTTGGTTTGCAACATCTGACTGAGCTTGGCGTGAAGCGAGTGGTTTTGCCCAGAGAGCTGAGCTTGCCCGAGATCGCCCGTCTGCGAAAAGAAAATCCCAAAATCGAACTGGAAGTTTTTATCCACGGTGCCCTTTGCTATAGCTTTTCCGGTGTGTGTTTGATCTCGGGGATGCAGCTTGGGCGTTCTGCTAATCGTGGTGAGTGCGCTCAACTTTGCCGCAGCACCTATCAGCGCGCCGGACAAGGCGGTCACTATTTTTCCTGCAATGATTTGGCGCTGACCAATGATGTTTTAAAGCTGGCCGATGTGGGAATTGATTCGCTCAAAATCGAAGGACGGATGAAACCGCCGGAATATGTTCAGGCCGTTGTTTCTCTCTATCGACGCGTGCTCGATCATGCTGCTCCACTCTCGGAAAAAGAACTGGCGCAGTTAGAAAAAAACGTCTCTCTCACTTTTTCACGCAGCACCACCAAGGCCTTTTTCTCCAATCCCGTGGGCGATGATTTGATCAGCAACGAGTACGCTTCCCATCGCGGAATTTCTATGGGGAAAGTGCGTGAATGTTGGCGCGATGGTTTTTCCCTGACGCTGGAACACGCCGTGGCCGCTCACGACGGGCTGATGTATTTTAAAAAAGGTCAACCGCCAGAGCCAGTTCGTTTTGCTTTAAAAGGCCTGGTCGTTGTTCAAGGTGGAAATCGCACTCCCGGTTTTTTTGCTCGCGCCGGTCAGATGATTGAGGTCGAATGTCCCACCCCACCTGC
>JAHFAA010000357.1:2868-4453 GCA_023250775.1 Bdellovibrionales bacterium | reverse complement strand
GGTGCCAATCTGGGAATGACCAGAACCCCTGATGTGCATTTCTTTTCTGAAGCCAGACACAATGGCTCAAAAACGGTGGTCATGTCTCCAGATTTTAGCATGGTGGCCAAATATGCAGACCAATGGCTCCCTGTTCACGCTGGACAAGATGGTGCTTTTTGGATGGCCGTTACCCATGTGCTTTTGAAAGAATTTCATGTCGATAAGAAAGTCGACTATTTTATCAACTACACCAAAAAATATACTGACTCACCTTTTTTAGTAGAACTTATAAATGAAAACGGAGTGTATGTCCCATCGAAAATGTTACGCGCCAATCGCATTAAGAAATATGCAGAAATTGAAAACGGTGATTGGAAGTTTCTAAATCTTGACTCTTCTTCCGATGAGTTCGTTTGTCCAGGCGGTTCATCCGGACATCGTTGGGGAAAGAAGCAAGGTCTATGGAACATGAAATATGAAGATGCTGAAACTGGTAAAAGTTATGACCCGGTTCTCACTCTTCTTGGCAAACATGAAGCAGTCTTAAAAGTTCAGTTCAGCGAGTATGGACTTGGAGTGAAAACCAGCAGAGGAGTTCCGATAAAATATGTCGAAACTGTGAATGGGGCGAAAGTTCCCGTCACCACCGTTTATGATTTGATTATGGCACAGTATGGTGTTGGCCGTGGAATGGAAGGGGACTACCCTGCATCTTACGATGACAAAAACGCGGCCTATACGCCCGCATGGCAGGAGATCTTTTCTGGTATTGGAAAAGACACCCTTCTGCAATTTGCACGACAGTGGGCAAAAACGGCTGAAGTGACCAACGGTAAATGTATGATCATTATCGGTGCTGGTATCAATCACTGGTATCATAATAATTTGATCTATCGCGCAGGCACTATGGCGCTCATGCTCACAGGTTGTATTGGTGTAAATGGAGGAGGAATAAACCATTATGTCGGCCAAGAAAAATTGGCCCCAATGGACTCTTGGTCGACAATCATGTCTGGACGAGATTGGATTCCGGCCGCCAGATTACAACAGGCCCCCATCTGGCACTATTTAAATTCTTCACAGTGGCGCTACGATACGAATCAGTCAGATTACAATACTGTGCCAAAAAATAATTTATCGGGCCAACATACTGCTGACTTGATTGTCAAATCGGTCAGGAATGGTTGGATGCCATTTTTTCCACAATACACAAAAAGTAATTTAGAAATTGTCAAAGATGCTGTCAAGAGTGGTGCTAAAACAGATGATGAAGTTAGAAATTATATAACAAAGAAATTGAAGTCAAAGGAACTCGTTCATGCGGTCGCCGAACCTGACAACCAAATGTCTTTTCCCAGGGTTTGGTATATCTGGCGAGGAAATGCTCTTAGCTCAAGTGCCAAAGGGCATGAGTACTTTTTGAAACATTATCTGGGAACTCACAATAATGTCATTGCTGACGAAGTGGCCAATAAATTTGTTAAAGACTTAACATGGGAAAGTGAGGCCCCCAAAGGGAAAATGGATTTAGTGGTAGATCTGAACTTTCGCATGGACACGTCGGCACTCTACTCTGATATCGTTTTACCAGCGGCCTCATGGT
>JAHFAA010000357.1:0-2858 GCA_023250775.1 Bdellovibrionales bacterium | reverse complement strand
TGACATGCACTCTTTTATTCATCCTTTGTCTGCGGCGATCAAGCCAGTGTGGGAATCCAAGAGTGACTGGGATATTTTTAAAGCAATTGCCAAGGCCACAAGTGAGTTGGCAAAAACTTGTATGCCTGAGACCGTGAAGGATGTGGTGAATGTTCCTCTCATGCATGACACCGCTGGTGAGATTACGCAGACTGATATTAAGGACTGGAGCAAGGGAGAATGCGATCTCATTCCCGGCAAGACCATGCATAACCTTGTTTTCATCGAACGAGACTATACAAAAATTTATGATAAATTTATCTGTTTGGGCAGTAATGTAAAAAATGGACTTGGTGCCCACGGCAGTTCTTATCAATGCGGCGATTTTTATGATCAGTTACTTGAAGATAAAGATCATATTCAGCAGCATGACGGAGCCTCATACCCATCATTAAAACAGGACGAAGAGGTGATCAATGCAATTCTTCACCTGTCGTCTCTGACCAATGGAGTCTTGAGTGATCGGGCCTATGAACTCGCAGAGAAAAAAACTGGTCTGAAATTACGTCAAATTAATTCTGAAAGCATTGATGTCAAGCTGACTTACAAAGATCTACAGGCACAGCCCAAGCGTTACAATAATTCCCCGCTTTGGTCTGGGGTTATGAATAACGGTCGCGCCTATTGCGCCTTTACTTATAATGTGGAGTTCCTTGTTCCTTGGAGAACCCTGACAGGCCGACAGCATTTTTATCTAGATCATGAAGGCTATATAAAATTTGGCGAGCACCTTCCGACCTATAAACCCTCACCGAAACCTGAACTTTACGGAGAATTAAGAAAAACCGTTGTTGCGGGTAATGCAAAGGTTCTTAATGTTTTAACACCTCATGGAAAATGGCATATTCACTCCACTTATGGTGATACCTTGCGCATGCTCACTCTCTCTCGAGGAACCGAGCCATGCTGGTTGAGTGAAAAAGATGCGGAAGAATTGGGTGTGCAGGATAATGATTACGTGGAAGTTCACAACGATAACGGGGTCTATTGCACACGGGCCTGTGTAAGCTCCAGAATTCCCCCTGGTGTGTGCATTGTTTATCATGCACCCGAGAGGACATATCAGCTGACAAAATCCCAAGTCAGAGGCAACAAACGGGGCGGCGTTCATAATAGTTTGACCCGTATTCACCTGAAGCCGAATTTACTGGTTGGTGGATATGGACAATTCTCATATCACTTCAATTATTGGGGGCCGGTGGGAGTCAACCGCGATTCACACGTTGTGGTCCAGAAAATGGACAAGGTCGTTATTTAATAAGGTAGGTAAACTCACATGGATATTAGATCTCAAATCGCAATGGTCTTTCATTTGGACAAATGTATTGGCTGCCACACTTGCTCGATCGCCTGTAAAAATATTTGGACTGACCGAAAGGGTGCTGAGTACATGTGGTGGAACAATGTAGAAACAAAACCTGGAACTGGTTACCCCATGAAGTGGGAGGATCAGGATATCTATCAGGGCGGTTGGGTTCTTAAACACAAAGAGATTGCGTTGAGAAGCGCGGGGAAAATTTCAGGGATGAAAAATATCTTTCATAATCCCAATTTACCAGGACTTGATGATTACTATGAACCTTGGACCTATAAATATTCCAATCTTTTCGATGCGCCAGAAGGAGATGATCAGCCAGTCGCTCATACAATCTCATTGGTAACTGGCAAGCCAATTGATGTAAAGGCCGGACCAAATTGGGACGATGATTTGGGTGGGTCAATGGATTACGCCAGAAATGATCCCAATATGAAAAGTTTGAGTCCAGAAGAAAAGAAAATCATGTTTCAACTGGAAAAAATGAGCATGTTCTACCTCCCAAGAATGTGCAACCACTGTTTAAATCCTGCGTGCGTGGCTTCCTGCCCTTCTGGTGCCCTTTACAAAAGAGGCGAGGATGGAGTTGTTCTAATTAATCAAAACAAGTGTCGTGCTTGGAGAATGTGTGTTTCTGGCTGTCCCTATAAGAAGTCATACTATAATTGGAATTCAGGAAAATCTGAAAAATGCATCCTGTGTTACCCTCGATTGGAAACGGGACAGGCCCCTGCCTGCATGCATTCCTGCGTTGGAAGAATTCGCTATCTTGGTGTTATGCTTTACGATGCCGATCGAATTAAGGAGATGGCGTCGTGTGGCGAACAGGAGCTGATTGATCAGCAATTAGACCTGTACTTAGACCCATCAGAACCCAGTATTATTGAGGCCGCGAAGCGAAATGGAATTGCTGATTCGATTATTGAGTCGGCCCAAAAGTCACCTGTATATAAATTTATCAAAGAGTGGAAAATTGCCCTACCACTCCATCCAGAATATAGAACACTCCCCAATCTATTTTATGTTCCACCACTCTTGCCCGCCATGGGCGCAGTCAATGATGCGATCTATGATTCAACAACTGAAAGTCTTTTTGGAGATGTTGACGACATGCGATTGCCCATAAAATATTTGGCCAGCTTATTTAGTGCCGGTGACACTGCCAAAATAAGAATGGTTCTCAATAAACTTATGGCGGTGAGAATACATCGACGAGGCGTAACGGCCGGAGATATGGAGATAAAAGTTGTTGAGGCAGCGCTGGAAAAAACTCACCTAAATCCCGAAATTGCCGATGCCATTTTCCGTTTAACATCTCTACCAAAGTTTGAAGAAAGATTTGTTATTCCGTCCGCCTACAGAGAAGAGGCTATTGAGATGCTGGAAAATACAGGTGATGCAAAAGGCGAAATCGGTTTTGGATTTAACTCAAAGTGAAAGTAAGTAAAATAATTGGTGTAAAATGGAACAGTATTCGAAATTAGCCGAACTTTTTTGCTATCCA
>JAHFAA010000356.1 GCA_023250775.1 Bdellovibrionales bacterium | reverse complement strand
ACGTCGAGCAATCGGCCAAAATTCCGATGAGCAGAGATTTTTTAAACTTTTTTGATCAATGGGTCGCCGCCGCTAAGGTTGCGGGGAAAAAAATTGCCTTTCGTTGTGAGTGCGGCTGTCATCGCACCGGCCGCTTGGCCGCTTATTATCAAATGAAACATCAGGGCCTGACCGCCTCCGATGCTATCGCCATCATGCTTGAGCATGGAAAATATATGATTTTTCATCCGGAGCTCAAACCGCAGGTGCGTGATTTGCGAAATCTGATCGACGGAGTACCTTGCCAGGAACGATCCAAGTACTGTGTTATTCGTTAGCCCGCGCCAGTAGATTGAGACGTTCCATTTTACGATTCGTCATATACTGAATTTTGTCGATGGCCTCTTTGTCCAAGTGTTTAAAACGGCCTTGCTGCATCAGATACTCAGCCACAGGAATAACTTCGTCAGGCCTTACCGTAATTCGGTATTGAGTACCCTCATACACTTCATACAAGGGAAAGACCTGCGATTGCACGGCCATGCGGGCAACTTCAATTGCCTTTTGACTTTCAATCTTATGTCCAGGAGGACAGGGCGAGTAATAATGGATAAAGCGCAAACCCTTGCCTTGAAAATTTTTGGCGCGTTCCAGTTTTTCTAAAAAGTCCGACGGGTAGGCGGCCGAAGCGGTGGCACAATAAGGAATATTATGTCCGGCCATAATCGCCATAATATCTTTTTTAAATTGCGCTTTCGGCCCATTAGACGGTGTCGTTGTAGTTGCAGATCCAAACGGGGTTGCGCCACTTCGCTGAATACCCGTGTTCATGTAGGCCTCATTGTCATAGCAGATATAGATAATATCTTCACCACGTTCGGCTGCCCCCGAGAGGGCCTGAATGCCGATATCGAAAGTCCCACCATCACCGGCCCACGCCAGCACCGTGGTGCTGCTTTGGTTTAAGCTTTTGAGTGCGCGCGAAATTCCCGTCGCGGTCGCCGCTGCTGTGGCGAAACCACAATGATAAACAGGAACATTGAGCATGCGAGTAGGAGAGTCCCCGGTGACAATCGTTGAGCAGCAAGCAGGAATGGCCATCATGGTATTGGCACCCATGACATTTAAAACCTTATCCAGACCCCAAGCCGCTCCACAACCAGGACATCCTCGGCCACCTGGATTGACAAGTTCGCAACCTGTCGGCTCATATTTTTGAATTTCCACATCCGCTTGGCGCAGGGACTTCATTCCTGTCCAGGAAGATTCGACTTTCGGTGTGCCCTCTGCCAAAACTTGATCATAGATATTTAAGATGACTTCCGGCCCGACATCCCTACCGCCAATGCCGGCGATGTAGGAATAGACATTGGGACGTTCGCTTAAATGATAGAGAGCGTTCCTGATTTCCTGGGCGAAAATTCCCGTGGCGCCGTAGGAAAAGTTGCGATCAATAACCGCAACACGTTTTGCTTTTCTAAGGGCCGAGGCGATTTCATCCATGGGAAATGGTCTGAAGAGGCGAACCTTGAGAAGACCAACTTTCTGGCCTTCGGCGCGCAAGGCCTGAACAACGGCACGAGTGGTGGTCGTGATTGTTCCGGAGGTTACCAGGATGGTTTCAGCATCATCGGTAAAATAGCTTTCAATCACACCGTATTTGCGGCCAAAAGTGTTATTAAATTCCGCATCCACTTCTTTGGTGACAGACAAGGCCTCAAGCTGGGCCTGTTGAATTTCGTAGCGTAATTCCATGTAGCGCTCGGAATCTTCCAGAGCGCCGAAGGTAATTGGCCTTTTGGTGTCTAATTTCACCTCGCGATGATAGGGAGGTAGGAATTGATCGACGAGCTTTTGTAGCGGAACATCAACTGGCTCGGCCGTATGAGAGAGAAAAAAAGCATCAAGGTTAATCAGCGAAGGTAGTCCGACTTTTTCCGAAATTTTAAAACCTTGAATAACGGTATCTAAAACTTCTTGGGCACTTTCACAATAAAACTGCAACAGACCGGCGTCACGCTGAGAAAGAGAATCATTTTGATCACCGTAGATATTCCATGGTGGGGCCAAGCTGCGATTGACGTTGACGATGACAATCGGGGTGCGGGCACCCGCAGCCCAATGGAGCATCTCCGCCATGTAAATAAGACCTTGGCTTGAGGTGGCGGTAAAACATCGCACACCCGCGACTGAAGAAGAAATCAAAGTTGCCAAGGCCGAATGTTCGGATTCAACCGGAATATATTGGCAGTCCATCTCGCCTGAGGCATGCATGTCTGCGATGGCCTCAACGATCTGGGTTTGAGGAGTGATAGGGTAGGCGCTGACCACTTTCGGTCTCGAGAGTTTTGCACCAATGGCCGCGGCCTCATTTCCCGTTAATATTTTTATATCGCTCATATTTTACTCCTTCGCCATATCCATGGCACAGCGTGGACATTCATACACGCAGATGCCGCAGCCTTTGCAGTGATCATAATCGATACTTAATGACTTCATTCCGTCGCTTTTGAATTTGATGGATTTATCAGGACAGAAAAGTTCGCAGTTTCGGCAGTAGTTGCAGACACCACACGAAAAACAGCGATGCGCTTCGTGCTCATAGGCCTCTTTTTTGAGGGCATCAGTGACAGGCAGAAAATCTTTCTTTCGTTCAGCATGGCCACGTTCCGGCGTTTTGGATCGTGCTGCTTTTTTAAAGTAAGCGGTGTTGAGATCTTTGTAGGTCACGGCAGAGGCGCCCGCGCTATATTCTGGTAAAGGTTTTCCTTGGATAAAATTATCAATGATGTTGGCGGCCTTCTGCCCTTCTCCCAAAGCGTGAACGACAGTCCCTTGTGTATCTTGAACGGCGTCGCCACCCAAAAAGACATTGTTCATATTTGATTTAAAATGTTCTTTTCGAATGAAGCGGCCCCATTTATTTTCCAAAGGTTGTGCCAAATCCTCCATCTCGGCATCTTCACCAAAGGCGGTGAAGAGAAAATCGACTTTGACTTCAAAATTCTGGCCTTCAATTGCCACCGCTTTTTGGCGACCGGAAGAATCTTTCTCACCCAATTGCATTTTTTGAAAAAAGACGCTGGTTAATTTTCCATTGCTGCCACGGCATTCCACTGGATTGGCGAGAAACTGACAGGGAATCCCTTCTTCCATGGCCTCGCGAACTTCGTCGGGATGAGCGGGCATCTCATTTTGCGTGCGACGGTAATAAATTGTTGGCATGCCACCTAGGCGCAGTGCCGTTCGGGCGGTATCGATGGCAGTATTTCCTCCACCGACGACGGCCACTTGTTTGCCTTTGATGTCGAAGCTATTGGCCTCATAGGCGTGGGAGAGCAAAAAGTTCAGTCCCGAGCTTACGCCTTTTAAATCACTTCCGTTCAGCGCAACCTCTTTTGGTTTATAAGCGCCGATAGCCGCGAAAACAGCGTGGTAATTTTTGGAAAGATTTTCCAATTCCTTTTTGTTGATTTTGAAATTGAATTTGATTTCGATTCCTAAATCAAGGAGGCGTTTAATTTCGGCATCAAGAATTTTTTTGGGCAAACGAAATTCAGGGATTCCATGACGAAGCATACCGCCGGCCTTGGAGCGGGATTCAAAAATACTGACCTCATGGCCGAGGCTTCGGAGATGGTAGGCACAATTCAAACCAGCAGGGCCGGAGCCAACGATGGCAATTTTTTTCTGCGTCTTCGCTCCTGTCTTGGTAAGGGCCAGCCCGTGCTCAAGGGCGTAATCGCCAACAACTCTTTCCAGCGCGCAGATATTGACAGCGTCATCATACTGAATGCGATTACAGTGACTCTCGCAGGGATGATAGCAAACGCGACCACAGATGGCGGGAAAGGGGGTGGTGCGAGTTAAGACAGAAAAGGCCTTCTTCAAGTCGTTATTATTAACCGCCTCAATAAACCCTTGAATGTCATTAGTGTTAGGGCAGCCCATATTACAGGGAGGCATTTTATTTTGGTAGAGCGGTTTAATGAAGCGCCAGCTTCCGGTAAAATTGGAGGCGGAACTTTTATAGGAAAAGCTGGGGGCCAGCGTTTGGGTATTCTTTTTTGTTTTCATCGGCCTCCCTCGATCGTAATTTGTTCAAAGGCCTCTCTGGCGGCCAAGGCGTTTTCTTTTTGTTTGACTGGAATCATTTTGCAAATGGCCTTTTCCAAGGAATTTATTTTTGGTGCTTGAAAAATTTTGGCGAAGGCGCCCAAAATTGCGCTGTTCACGATTGGCGCCAGCTCAGATCCCAATTTTCTTTTGAGCGCAATGGAAGTTACATCAATGGTGGCCACTTTAAATTTGCTGTTTAATTCTTTAAAGGCACTGGGAGGGCGAGTCGAGTTTATCACGATCCAACCACCGGGGATAAGGCCCGCAGTCGTATCGCTGAGTTGGAGAAGAGTTTCATCAAGAACGATGAGATGGTGAGGAGCATATATCTCGCAACGTAAGGGGATCAGAGTGTGGGAAGCGCTGATGCGCACGAAGGCGGCGGCAGGTGCTCCTCGTCTTTCGA
>JAHFAA010000355.1 GCA_023250775.1 Bdellovibrionales bacterium | reverse complement strand
GTAGTTTTTAATCTTCTTGAAGGGCATCATCACTGCGTGTCTCATTGCCATAATGAGTGAGAAAATCTTTTTTGAACTGAGTAAATCTGTCTTCCAAGATGGCCTTGCGCGCGTTTTGCGCCATGGATCGGTAAAAGGCAATATTGTGAGTCGTCGCCAGGATGGCCGCAAGAATTTCGTTACTGTCAAAAAGGTGTTTCAGATAAGCACGGGAAAAATTTTTACAAACATAGCAGTCGCAGCTGGGATCAATCGGATAAAAATCACGGCGATAATTGCGATGACGAATTCGGACGCGTCCGCGAGTGGTATAGAGCGTGCCGCCTCGAGCGTATTTCGTGGGGATAATACAATCTGACATATCAATCCCATGTTCCCAAATCATGAGAAGATCCTGAGGGTGTCCTACGCCCATCACGTAACGGGGGCGGTCTTTGGGCATGAGTGGAGCAGTATAGGAAACGGCCTTCTCCATCAGGTCTGGGCCTTCACCCACGGAGACTCCGCCAATGGCATAGCCCGGTAAATCGCGGGCACAGACTTCTTCCACACAGATTTTGCGGTACTCATCGTAGGTCCCGCCTTGGATAATTCCAAAAATTGAACACTCCGGCCTTGTCCATGCTTTGATACATCGATCAAGCCAGCGATGAGTGCGCGCCAGGGATTTTTCCACGTAGGGTTTGGTTGCCGGATAAGGGATACATTCATCAAAGGCCATCATAATATCCGAGCCCAGCGATTCCTGAGTCATGATAGATATTTCAGGCGACAACAACACTGTTTTCCCTTCTAAATTTTTAAATTCGGCGCCCTCTTCTTTGATGCTCTTTTTTTGTAAACTGAAAACCTGAAATCCACCGGAGTCAGTTAAAATTGCGCGAGGCCAGGCCATAAATTTATGCAGGCCTCCGGCCTTTTTAATCAGCTCCGGCCCAGGCGTCAGATAGAGGTGATAGGTATTGGACAAAATGATCGGGATATTGAGGTCGATTAATTCACGAGGCTGCAGTGCTTTGATGGCCCCATGAGTCCCGACGGGCATAAATACGGGAGTCGGAATATCTCCGTGAGGAGTGTGAATAATTCCGGCCCGAGCGCGGGTATGTTTATCTTCATGCAGAAGTTCAAATTTAAAATGTTGTCGATTTTGCTGCAGAATATTTTCTATTGTCATAATTTTTTAAATTCTTCCAGGGCCTTCTGCCAGTTTTTTAAGGCCGTTTTATCTTTGCTACTGGGGGGCGGGATTTTTGTCCAGCGAGTGAGGAGATATTTTTTCGTTTCATCCCAATTTTTAGGCGCTATCCCTTCTTTTGGAAGCGCGGTTTTTATACTCTTCATGGCCCGAGTCACCGTTTGGATTTCTGGCAATAATTCCTTTTTGGGCGGTTCTAGCATGTAATCCATGATGAACAAAGCGGATTCAGACACAGTACCCGATTCTCTTTGAACAAGTTTGATACCGGACTTAAATTGCATCGAACGCATTATTCGGTTCACGACAGTAAGAGCGAAGGCGGCAGAGCCTTTGTCATATTCTATTTTAAAGGAGGGGGCCGTTTGATCAAGATTCCATAGATAAAACTGATTGCGTTCTTTCAACTCACTTTCTCTGATCGCCCATAAGTCAGTTTTTCCTGCCGGCAGTCGATAAATTTCAGGCCGCCCTTGTATCTGAAACTGCATTTTAAATTCCTGGCGAATTTTAGTCAGCCCGTAAGTAAAAGGACCGAATTCAAGAGTGTAGTCCAGCAGGTTATCTAATTTGATTGAGAAAGCGAAACCTAAAATAGTATTGGCCAAACTCATGTCGGCATCCGCTGTTTTCTCCAAATCAGGGTGGAGGAGAGGCAGGATTGGGTTGGCAGACTGAAATTCTGCGAACGAAAGTTTGGGAGGTATCCAACGTCGCACATGGACCTGTTGATTTTTTTTCGTGTCGAGGATAAGGAATGATGATTCCGATAATTTTTCAGTTTGTATAATCGGGAGGAAGATTAAATCGGAATCTTTTTGCACTTCGAAGGTTGCCGAGAAAAAGAAGGAGTCGAGTTTGGTCATGTTGGTTGAAGTTTGACGGGAGACTGGAGTTGCAATTTCCCATGTTCCTTCCCAAAAATCTTGATCCAAAAAGAGTGCCGCAGTCGGTGCCAGAACCACAAGGAGAGGAATAAAAATAAAAACACTGAGCAGTCTTCTGATAATACTTTTTGGGTGCGGGTAAGAGGCGGTTAATATTTCTTTTAAGGTTCTAACGCCTGCGATGGGCAATAATTCGCCCACAATTGTGGCACATGAGATTGGCCACAGGATCAGCCGCCCCATGGACTTAACTCTTTTCATGAAAAAAGAATCATCTGTATCAATGCCCACCAGAACGTGACCAAAGGAAGCTCCCGCCACGAGATGGGAGAATATTTCGAGCGCGGCGTAGATGATGAGGAAGGCCAAGGTAGGTAGTCCTAAAAGATCTTGCAATAAAGTGAAGTGAGTCGTCAAAGTTGGATGAGTGGTAATGAGGACCGCAATTTTTTGTTGCAAGAAATTATGCAAGGTTTTGAGGAGTTCATTGTCAAAAACTGCACCGTCCAAGTGCTGCCAAGGTAAGATTCCAAAAAGCACCAGGTAAATGGCAGAAAGTGTGCCTGGGAAGGCGAGAGCGCGAAGAAATGGTCCAGGTGGTGAAGGGTGCTGAGCTTTTTGCACTTTGTAGTGGGGTTTGCCTGCGCCTGCTTTTTTGAGAGGTTTCTTTTCTGCCACATCCTCATTGGATACAAGAGCGGCCTTCTTGGAAGACGAGTTTTTCTTGAAAAGGCCTTTAATTTTGTTTAGGAAACCTGCATTTTTAGAATTTTCTTCGGCCTTGTTTTGCTCTAGTTCGTCCTTATATTTCAGAATGCTCTTGATATTGGTTTGAGGTGTCTCTAATTCATGATTCTCGACCTCATCGTGACGAATGATGATGTCTAGTTGCCCCATGTTTAGCTTGTCGCCCTTTGCGACAATGTACATTCTTCCAGGGGCCAATTTCTGGCCATTCAACGAGGTTTCTGGTGAAAAATTATGAATACTCAAGACATCATTATTAATGCGGAAGATGGCGTGTTTGGACAGCAGTCCTCGGCCCTTAATATGGATATCGGCCGTATCGCTTTGCCCGATCATTAACTTTCCCTTCACCTGAATTCTTTGAGGAGGAGCATCGGGCATTCGAATATCCAGATGATAAACAACGAGCTTTCCCTGCCCGTCATCGCCTGACGAATCTTCATCATCTTTGGTCGCTATTTTCTTGGCCATAAAGTTACCGATCTTTCTTCCTCTCTCTATCATCGCTAATATTTGACCAAAATTCAAATGGCGCTTTTTGAAGATCACGTAAGATTAGTCGAATAGGAGAAAGTCCCGTATAATGAAAAATAACAATTAAAACCCAAAGGGAAGAATGGAAACGGCAGCACAAAAAAATAATTTTTTGGAACTTGGACTCCGTCAAGAATTGGTGGCGGCCTTGAATGAACTAAAAATCTCCACCCCCACCGTGATCCAAGGTAAAACTATCCCGTCCTTTCTTTTAGGACATTCCTTTTTTGCCCTTGGGCAGACTGGAACAGGGAAAACTTGCGCCTACGCTCTTCCCCTTTGCCAGATGATCAAGGCCCAGGAAGAACAAGAGGGAATTGGTCAAGGCCCATACGCCGTGATCATTGTTCCCACCAAAGAATTGGCCGCTCAAATTGTTAAAGTCTTCAAGTCTCTTACCCATCACTTAAAGCTAAAGGTCAGACCCTTGGGGGGCGAAAAAATTTCGGTTTCTCAGGCCTTAAGAGAGAAACCTGATATTGTGGTGACTGTACCTGGGGCGCTTTCGGCCTTGAGTAATGGCAAAAATCTTTTTCGCTTCGTTGTGATCGACGAGGCCGATCAAGTGCTTGACCCCTGTTTTAAAGAGGAACTTTGCACTTTTTTCTCAAAGCAAAAACATCCACTATTGCAAATCGTTTATTTTGCCGCCACTCTTCATCCCGACCATCGCGAAAGGGCCCAGCTTTATTCAGGTAAAAATGTCTCCGAGCTTATTGATGATGGTCGTGCCCATCATGCTCAGGTGCAGATTAAAACCTTTAATATTGAACTTTTGGAGAAAGAAAAAATCGATCTACTTCCACACTTCATGAAACGTGAAGGGAGTGGCAAGGGGATTATTTTTATCAATAAAAAAGAATCGGCCAAGCTGCTTTTTGATCAAATTGAAAGTTCCATCAAAGGGCGACAGTTTTTCTTATTACATGGTGATTTGGATCACAAGGAGAGAAAGCTGGCCTTAAAATCTTTTCGGGAATCACAGGATGGGGTGGTTCTCGCCACCGATATCTTGGCCCGTGGAATGCATTTCCCAGGACTAGAATGGGTTTTAAATTTTGATCTTCCCTTCGAGGCCTCCTATTACTTGTATCGAGTTGGAAGAGTGGGGCGCGAAGGAACAGTTGGACGTGCTTACAA
>JAHFAA010000354.1 GCA_023250775.1 Bdellovibrionales bacterium | reverse complement strand
CGTGTATTTCATGCGCTGATAGCGAATACGACTGTCTTTTAAAAATTGATCTGTTTCACGCGGATCGACGCCGACTATGTTGACCTCGGGAAAAGATTTGAGAAGTAAACCCGCTGTAATTTTGGCCAAACCACCGGCCATCCCAATGATAAGAATGGAATTAACGTTAGTGAGGGCCATGAGGTCCTTTAACTGACGGCAAAAGATATGTGCCCCAAAATTTTCGTCGATGTGACCGGCCTTGTGCAATCAGATCTTTGATAATAGATTCAATTTTAAAGACATGTTCATTAATGATCTTATCGGGAGCATCCGGGGATAAATCTTGGGGAATTGGATAAGGATCGCCAATAATAATATCAACAGGCGATGGCAAAGGCATGATTCCCAATAATCCTAGCGTTGGAAAAAAAGGCGTCAACGGCAATGCAGGCAAACCAAGCTTGCGGGCCACGCCTCGCGCCTGATAGACAAAAGGATAGAATTCCTCGGCACCAACAGTTGCGATGGGCAAAATATCAGTTTTCGTTTTCAAACATAAACGAAAAAAACCTTGTGTAAAATTTTGCAGCTTATAAAATTCACTGGTGCTTTTTGAAACTCCTCGCACACCTTCTGGAAAAACTAAAATTGATTCGCCTCGATTGAGAAGATGCTCGCAATTCGAACGATCGCCGAGAACAGCACCATTGGCAGCGACAAAGGAACCAAAAAAAGGCAGGGTCGTCACAAACCGTTCCACCATCGATCGTAAAATTCGCGGAGGAGCGACATCAATCATAAAGGCAGCTGTAATCAGCATCCCATCAATGGCAATTTGTCCGGTGTGATTACTCACCACCATATAAGGACGATCATGCACTTTGTGGGCACCGATCACTCTGGTTTTAAAATAGTGTTTGTAGATCGGATAACCATATTTAAGTGATTCGCGCGACTTTCCAAGATTGAGGCCCCAGGGGTCTTCACCTGAGGGATGACGTCGCTCCAAGGTTGCAAAAATACGATTGATTTCATCCTCTCCCAGGGTTTTTGGGATAGGAATCTTGAGCATTTTGGACAATTGCTTGAGATCCATTTTGGGCCTTAAGGTTTGAAGTTAGACTACTCTATCATACCCATTTCTGCAGGCCTAACAAGGTTCATAAATAGGAGTATAATGACAATTGGTGATTTTAAAATCGAAAGGATTGTATGGAACGTGGTGAGTGGAAAATGCGAGTGCAGGAAATAATAAATGTGTGCCAAGAAGAGCTGCGCAAGACCACAGCAATTGGCAAAAGAATGTTGACCGCCTCCAAAACCAATACTTGTTTGCATGAGGCCTATAAAGAATTAGGCCATTTATTTTTTAAGGCCATGGAAAATGGCGAAGTCGATTGGCAAAATGCCAAATGCCAAGAACTTATTAAAACCATCCGAAGCTGTCAGGAAGATTTAAACAGTATTGAACAAGAAGTTCAGCGTCTTAAATTCTCTGCTGGCCCAGATGTCGCAGGGATCAAAAATCCGACCGACAAAAACCAGTAAAAGAATTAGGGTGTATTTTCTAAAAGAAAGTTAATTAGTCCGACATTCAGCTCATTCATTCCAAGTCCTGTCTCAGCAGAAGTCAGATAGGCCTGGCGAAAAATCTTTGTTTCTTTTAAAATTGCTGGCAGAAAATTATTAAATCTGGCGCGCTCACTTTGAGTTTTCAATTTGTCATATTTGTTAAAAATGAGAGACGCAACCAACGGACGATGTTTAAAAAATTCTAAAAACAGTCTGTCGCCATCCTGCATAGGATGACGGGCATCTTGAATATTTAAAATATGCATCGTCGGAGGCAAAACATCAAATAGTTGGGCCAGCAGATTATTCCATCGATTACCTTCGGCCTTGGATACTTCAGCATGGCCGTAACCTGGAAGATCAATTAATAAATATTTCGCCAAGGTTCTTGCCTGATCCTCGGCAACGCCTTTCTCTTTCCTCAGGGTAAATTCAAAGAGGTTGATGTCTCGAGTGCGCCCGGGAGTGTTACTGACACGGGCAATTCCCTTTCCGAGGATGCGGTTGATGAGCGACGATTTGCCTACATTAGAGCGACCGGCCATCACAAGTCCAATGGGAGGTGAGGGAACGATAAACAAATCCCTCAGGTCAGGAGGATTGACGATAGCACGAAGAAATTTTACAGAAGCAGGATCAAATTGCATAACTCGTTTTCACCGATGCGTTTCATTTTGGCAATACATTTCATGCGCGGCACCTAAAAGTTTGTAAATTCCTCAGGACTTGGTATGAAAAGCGCCCCCTTTATCGAGGAGATCGTGTGAGTACCCTGCATGCATTTATCCAAACGACAGGTCGTCGCCTCTTGGAGCGTGGACTGCGAATGGAAGATAAGCTCAATATTCTTCCGGCGTCAGGCAAGAAAAGAACGATTGATTTAAAACGAACGCTCTACAATTTCACGGTGTCAGGAGACAAACTGATTGTCCAAGATTTCACCAACATCGTCCTGCCAGCGCTGGGTGGGCCAGAAGCGCGTTTTCAATTGCATTGGATTCCCTTTGATTCTTCCGAAGACTGTACCATGGAAGGCCATTTTGTTTGTGAATCCTTGGATACCATTCCCTTCAAGCATAATGGGGTATACACCTTCAAAACAATCATTGAACGTTCCGACGTCATTCATTTAGGGCCCAACATCTTAGAGGCCATGGCACCTGAAATTTTAGCTCCTCTAACCGATGAATGCGATGAAGCCGTTTTAAAAAATCATGCATTATTAAAATCAGATATCCCCATTTTGCTAACCGGTGAAACTGGAACCGGAAAAAGTTCTCTTGCCCGAAAAATCCACGAGGGAAGTGGTCGCGCCGGACGTTTTGTTCATCTCAATTTGTCCTCATTTGCTGAAGGAGTTCTCGAATCGGAATTATTTGGCCATGTCAAAGGCGCTTTTACCGGCGCAATAGGAGACAAGGCAGGTGCCATGCTTGAGGCCCATAATGGCACCTTGTTTTTGGATGAAATTGATTCTATTCCGCTTTCCCTTCAAACCAAGTTATTGCTTTTTTTTGACTCGCTGGAAATTCGTCCTGTCGGGGGAAATAGTGTTCGCAAGGCCAGTTCCCGATTGATTTTTGCTTCAGGAAAAAATTTATTACAACAAGTCGAGCAGGGATTCATGCGAAAGGATTTTTATTTCCGCATCGGGAGTTCTGTTCATATCCAGCTTAAATCACTAAGAGAAAAACCCGATCACATCGAAACTTTTGTCCAAAATTTTATCCAAAAGAATGGAAGTTCAATTGAGCCATCTTTGCTAAAATTTTATATAAATTATTCCTGGCCCGGAAATTTTCGACAGCTCAAAGGTCATCTTGAAAAAAAATGCCTTGGGCGCGAGGGAAAATATCTTGTTCTCGATCAGGAAGATTTAGGTTTACGCTTAAATCAATTCGCCACAAGTAATAGTGATGGATGGCCTACACTTCGGGAAATGAAGCAGGCCTATGTTTTAAGAACCTATAATTACTTCAATAAAAATATGGAAATGACCGCGTCGGTCTTGAGAGTCACAACACGCACCTTAAAAACCATGTTAGTTGTTAACCCGCAGTAATGTTCACAATGTAGATATTCGTCACTTCGCCTTTCGCGCCAGAATCCCTGATGAGCTCATTTAGAATATCTCGAATTTTGGTGCGCAATACGATTTTGCCATCTTCCGTCAGGGGGAAAGTTGGCATAATTGGTTGGAGATTTCGATTCAAGTAATCTTTGAGAGCATGTTCTTGCGTCGAAAGATAAATGGTTAAATAGCGGTTGGAAGTTTCGATCTCAATATCAACAAGCAAACTTTGAATACCTTGGGCCTCTTTATCCACTATTGGAGTTTCAAAGGTAAAAGGTATTGCAATACTTTTGAGCATGAAACTTTTCTGTGTCAAATTTCGATAGGCAGGTCGACGCTTAACAGGGCTTGGCAGCGCCTTGGCGAAAGCCTCGGGATGATTTTTTTGGTATAATAAACGAGAGGTTTGCACAATTTTGAATACCGAGAGGCCACCGACCGTAAAGGCCATCACCAGAATGAAAAAAATTCTGGGATTGGTCTTCTGAAAGGCCATGCTTATTTTCGCTTTGAACGAACCCCAAAGGTCGCCAAAGAATTCAGCCCATTTCCCCTTCATGATTTTGCTGGAATCAAAATGCTCAATGGCGTAAACGGTCTTTCCAATCTGCCCAAAAGCGATGTGGAAAAAATGGATGAACGTCCCCTGATTTTGCTTTAAATACGTCGGAAGATTTTTTAAAAATTGAATGGCATTTCGAATAAGTTCTTTTGGGCGAGTTCGGATATTAAACCAAATGCTCGAGATTTTAGTTTGGATTTTTGCAGGAACAATCTTTTGGTAAATGACAAAAGGCACTCGCGCAATTGCGAGAATTTTTCTATTAATCCAATCCTCTAACCGGTTAAAAAACTTCAAAAAATCCACCGTTTGTTTACGG
>JAHFAA010000015.1 GCA_023250775.1 Bdellovibrionales bacterium | reverse complement strand
TCGTAAACTAATTTTGAATGTCAAAAATTGGCCATGACGGCCAATTTTGTCAGCGGAGCTGCCCGCCAGGGGGAAGGTCACGAAGGGCCGACCACAAAAAAAAACACCGGCCTTGCGAGCCGGTGTCTCTCTAATATCTGATAGAATCAGGATATTATTACATAATTTCTTTCCAAGCCTTACCTGGACGGAATTTTGGAAGAACTTTGGCCTTAATTTTGATTTTTTCGCCAGTTGAAGGGTTCACGCCAATACGAGCAGCCCTTTTTACTTTTCCGAATGATCCGAAACCGATCAAAGATACATCATCACCCTTTTTTACGGTTTTCTTAATTGTGTCCAACATACATGTTAGGAACATGTCTGCATTTTTCTTAGTCATGTGAGACAATTCTTTTTCAGCCAAAATGGCTTCGATCAATTCTTTTCTGTTCATCAGTAGCTCCATACGAAAAAGTTAATAGAATAGAGGAAATGTTTACTCAGATTTCACCATCTGACAACAAAAAAAAGGCCCGCAACACGTGCAGGCCTTAAGAAACATCATTTCTTAGAACTTACTAAAGACTGAGCTTGCCGCGTTTTTTCAACTCTTCAACAATATTATTAAAATGCGAAGTTGGGTAAGCGCCTCTCACAGGAACACCATTTAACACAAATCCTGGCGTACCTTGCATTCCAAATTTCGCGGCCTCTTGTTGGTCGGACTCGATGCGATCAAGCACTTCTTTGCTGTTAAAATCTTTTGCCACTTTCTTCATATCAGCGCCAACTTGTTTGGCAACTTCTTTCAAGAAAGCTTCTCCGTTCTTCAATTTGCGCTGATCTTTGTAAATCGTATCATGAAATTTGAAGGCCTTTTCTGGGCTCTGCAAACGAACAGCTTCGTAATATTGTGCTGCCATCATAGCTTGCTCATGAAAGCTCAACGGTAAATGCTTATAGACGAAACGAATCTTATTACCGTACTTGTTCAACAGTTCCATAACTGTGGTGAATCCGCGTGCGCAAAAGGGGCACTCAAAATCTGAGTATTCAACCAAGGTCAAAGGTGCATCTTTTGGTCCACGAATAGTCTCATCACTTCTAATCACTGGAGAGAGAGGATTGTTGAATGAATCTTCCAATTGCTTTTTTTCATCATCATCACGATTTTTTGCCATGCTGGACTGAGCTTCTTTCACGGCGTTTTGAAATGCGGTGATAACCTCAACAGGATTTTTTTCAATTGCCTCAGTCAATATTTTTGGATTCTCTTTCAATGTTTTAGAAAGTTTCTCCTTAAATTGCGCATCCGACATACAACCGAAGAGGCCGATACATAAAACAGAAAGGCCTAGAAATTTCAAACTACTAAACATGTCACGTCCCTTGTTAAAGTTAAAAAGTTAAATGCTGAATGCATCTTCAAATATTGAATTGGCTGAATACACTCTAACTTGTAATAATTATAAGCGGCTAAGGCCTCTTGCGTCTACCTTGAATTGGCTAGGAATCTGTCATTTCTCTGACAATTTTATCCAGATATTTATTAAATTTTCTGCACTGAGGCCGAATATAGGCATAGCCGATCAAATGAACCCGAGATTCGAAGTTGCCTTTCAAAAATGACCTCATGGTGGCAAACACCCCAAAGGCAGGCACAGAAACCTTGGAATATAAATTAATGGCAAGAATCACATAGAAAACAGTATGCACCACCAGAGTGCCTACTATAAGGATATTGAGGATGCCCTGCTGTTGCGCCAAAAAATAGGTTACTCCCTTACCATGTTTTAGATATTCAATTGAAAGCTTGACCATATCTTGATGAATATCGGCAATTATCACGTAGAGTGCCCCTGTCACAACCATACTAATAACAATGGCCATCAAAAAGAATTGAAGAAAAAAATTGGTTTCAAAAACAGGCCCGTGAATTCTCGTGAATTTTTGCGGCACCTCAAAGGGTACTAGTTTTTTGTTCCTACAGGCATTTTCAAGAATATTAAAAAAATATTCGCTAAAACGGGTGAGGAGCTTTAGATCCGTGAAAAAATCTGGATCATAAACAACCGTTTCGCCGTTAGAGGCCTTTTCACAATAATCACCAATAAGTTTAAAAGGGCGTAAAAGCATTTCTGCCATGTACAATCCGGCAAGCCACAAACCTATGGCAAACCCGGCAAGATAAGGGGTCAAATTTCCCAAGGTCGATAAAATGTATTCAAAGTAGGCGTCGGACAAATCCAAGGAATTGGGAAAACCATTGGCCTCATAAAAGGCCAAATTGACTCGCAAAAAAATCCATAAGAAAACCCACAATACAAGGAGGGCCATAAACGGGATGGCCGTGACCTTAAAGCCCGTCCACACACGAAACTTGGCTTCATCGTCTTTAAGGAAGTTATTGAAACCAAGGAACTGCACAACTCGTGGCCAATACAACTTCCGAAGTGACACAAATTTCTGCACACCCATATCTCGCCTATACGTTAAGATGAGTACTTATCGGCAGTTGGCGATAATAATCAGGCCGCATTCCCTTTAAACGGCCTGCCAATTAAATGATCAAACTTTGGACAGGTGTTTTAGATTCAAAACGACTCCTGCTTTCTATGGCCTTTCCCCTGTGAAAGAAGCCCCACAATATCAATCTGTTGGGACCTAGGGGCAGAATACCCTACCCTGGCACGATTTCTGCAGATAAGCAGGAGACATAGAAGTTTATATTATACTGTATGAAGGAGAGAGTTTATGAAACAGCACAACTTGAGCCACTTTTTTAAGATTGTGCCGCTGGCCCTAACATTAGTTTTAACCATGGCCTGCGGAAGCAAAAACAAGGCACCAAACAGTGTACCAGTTGGAACAACCATTATGGGAATTCCTAACTTACCTGCAACAACAAGTGCCCAGATCCAGCAAGTGATTTCCAAGTACCCTTGTCAATCAGGAGCGAGAATGCCTGAAATACAATTGAGTACGACGAGCATAGCTCCCCAAGGAAATCAAACTGTCATTATGGGACCATACAATCCAGGTTCTGTAGGTGGAACAGTCGGGATGGTTTACATTGGCAAGAGTGCCTTTAGTGATATCTTGATCATCACCAAGATGACGAATGGTGGATCTCAAGTAACAGGCTTCAATGTTACCGTGTCCATGTGCCAGTACAGCAACCTCATTATTCCTGGCCGTCCATTATCAGGTTTCGACACTCCGGTTGGAATTATGCTGAGCGATTATTCAAGTTGCGGTTTGGGTAATGTAACTTATGCCAAAACTGTAATGTTGGCCGGCCCTTATCAGAACTTACCTCAAGTCCAAGTCTTGACTGATTTCTCATCTGTCGGCTGCATGTAATACTTGAACTGAAGCTCTCCTCATAAATGAAATTCATACCAAAAACCCCGGTCCTAAGACTGGGGTTTTTTATTTTTCTAGTAAATTTTTTCGATTCGAAGTGCCGGGAAATAATGTTTCAAAATGGCTCGATAATCCATTCCTTCTTGCGCCCAAGCCAGGGCGCCAAGCTGACATAGACCTACTCCGTGCCCTAATCCTCTTCCAACAATGGTGATATTATTATTTTCCACGTTGAAGCTAAAGGTATTGGAGGCCACCGTGACTCGGCCAAAAAAACGCCTGAGCAGTGTTTTGCTCACCATGAAAAGTTTTTCGCCGATATAAATTTTGAGTCTTTTGTTCTCGATTTTGTCTGGTACAAAAATTAATTTTTCACTCTTTAAGAGATCTACCAGAGTTGCTCCCCCTGGCCCATCTTTAAAGGCCCACTTCAAAAAATCGCGAAATCTTTCAACCGTAATAATATTTCGCCACTCTTTTTCGCCCTTCTTGTCACATTTTCCACACTCAACGGACTGATAGCCTTCCACCACATTATCCCAAACTTCCTGAGGTAACAGGGTGTGCCCTCCACATTTAGCATGAAAAAAAATCGGAACAACTGTGTTAAGGGGGGAGACTAGGATTTCGCCAGCAGTCTGCTGCGACGCCATTTTTGTAAGCGCGGTCACATCGGCCAGACCACCACTGACTTGATGTTTTTCTGAACTCTCCAAATCATAAAAGGCCTCGTGTCCGATTTCCCGCGAGACTTGCTGCCCTGACATTTTATTAATGGCATAGGTTCTGGCCGCCACGGCCTGCGCCTTCAAGGCCTCCAAGGGCCAGTGTCCATTCATCTCCTTCGCCAATAAACTTTGCAGATAGTATTCAATCGGAATCTCATTCACCACATCGCAAGAGTCTTCATCACGCTTGGCCAAAACTTTAATCTGTCCGCGATACAGTTCGTCGCGATAATTAAAATAACCTTGCGGTGACTGGAGAGAAGCAAACAAGATCGGCCCGGCATTGAGATTTTTATTTTTTAGCTTGGCCAAACCTGAACAGTTAAATGAAAGTGAGGCCCGACCCGGAAAATATTTTTTTTCATTTTTCACATAAATTTTTCGCTCGATATCCCGTCCCTGAATCGTGACTTCCTTCATTCCTGTGCCAATGAGGACGCGAATCAAGTTGCGCTTCTTCAACATCATTTTTACGGTGCTTATATGATTTTCTGGCAACAATGAAACTGGCGCGAAAGCGGTATAGGCGTTATCGGAACACCAAATCACGCATGCAAGAGACAAGCTCCACAACATGTATCGAAAGGACTGCCAGATCTCCAGAGTTCCTCCGTCCATGGAACAAACAGACTAAAACAGTCTGCTATAGGCCATTCCTTTGGCCTTCCTTCTATTAAAACACATTCAAAAATTTAAGCACTAAGGTATTTTGTTCAATCAGGAATCTTTCAGAAAAAGCATGGCCAACTTCATATCTTCCCAGGTCGCCCGCTTCATATTGGGATTGATCAAAAGAAAATCAGGATGATAAATAGGCATAAAAAAACAAGTTGCTTCAATTCCGTCCGAAAATTGGAGTTCATTGGAAAAAATTTGACCATGTATTTGCGAGAGGCGCTCTCTCTTAAGTAGGAGCATATTGCTGGCAGTGGCCCCGATGGCCAGGATCAATTTTGGCTTGAGCGCGCGATATTCCCGATAAAACCTGTCGTGTTTTATCTCCTTGGTCTGCTCATCAAACTCCACGCCAAGAGAAAAAGCGATCCGCTCAGGGCCCATGGATTTAAGCATCTTGCCCAAAAGGAGCCATTTTTCATCCTTAAAATTATTTTCTGCTTTGGTATGGGATTCTTTTTCAGGCGGACCGAGCACCAACAAATCGACTTGCTGATTGCCAAGTTCCTCTTGCTCAAAAGAATTTTCAAGGGCATTAAACATGACAATCTTGCCAGCATCCGCGGCCCCAACTTCAACATTGATGGTGGCATTGGGAATGGTCTTCACGCTACTTGAAACAGGCACACTTTCTACCAGCACACTCGGTGGTGGTAACGAAGCGGCAAAGGCCTCAAGGGCCGATAAAGTTGTATCCATTTCTGAAGGAACTATTTTTTCAAGAGGGATACTCGAAGAAAGATTTTCTCCCCCCCTCTTCCGCTGTTCTAAAAGCTTGTGTTTGATTGAAGCGAGATACCATCCCTGACCGGCAAAAAGCTCTTGTAACAAGAGTCCACGACCCTTTTTTTCTTCCAAGTCCTTTTCCAAACGCCGCAAATCTTGAAATTTTTGCTTAAAGTTAATTACTTGTGCATCTGTCATATTTTGCCGAAGGCCCAACCAGTAAAAAAAAGTAAACCAGCCCTGAAATGTATCCGAAAAAGAGATGTAACCAAAACGAGGGTACGATGTCAAAAGACTCCGAATACAAAATCCAGATGCTTGAAGAATTCTATGGCGATGCTGAAATTGTAAAGCGAGGACTGGAGATATGCGATATCTGCGGATCCAAGCTGGTCCACGGACACATGACCGATCTCGATCATCTCTTGGTTAAGGAGTCAGCCCACTGCCCTGAGTGCGGCCACAACAAGAGAAAATATCTCCATCTCGTCCACTGAAACTTTTTACTTCACTTCCCAGGTATCACCAGATTTCAAGAAAGTGTTCATATCGCCCTTGCCTTTCTTTTTGGTGACATTGTCGATTTGGTTTTGCACTTCCGTATCATACACAGGTGATTCAACATTTCGGAAAATACCCAACGGCAATGGAAAATCAGGACGCGCCAAACGAGTAAGCATACTTGAAACATTGTAGTCAGCGGCATCATGAACAATGAGATCTTTTTCTGTAACGCCATTTTCTCCGATCGTCACAACGACGGGATTGAATCCCTTCAACATAAGACCTTTATTACCCTCTTTGCCAAAGATCATAGGTTTGCCATGCTCAATTCGCACGGTGGTGGCATCGCGTGAATCTTTATTGGTCACTTCATCATGGACACCCTCATTGAAGATCACGCAATTTTGCAAGACTTCAATGAAAGAGACCCCCCTATGCTCACAGGCCGCAACGACCACATCAGTAATATGTTTGGGGTCTGTATCAATTGTACGAGCAATAAAAGTGGCACCTGATCCCAAGGCCAGTGCCGTAGGACTAAAGGGACGATCAACAACACCAAAAGGAGAAGATTTAGTAATCTGCCCGACTTTTGAGGTGGGAGAATATTGACCTTTTGTTAGACCGTAAATCTCGTTGTTAAACATAATAATCTTCAAATCAACATTGCGCCGAAGGGCATGAATCATGTGATTTCCACCGATGGCCAAACCATCGCCATCACCAGTGACGACAAAAACTTCAAGATTTGGGTTGTGAAGTTTCAGACCCGATGCAATCGCCGTGGCACGACCATGAATGGTGTGCATGCCATAGGTATCCATGTAGTAAGGGAAGCGTGAGGAGCAACCAATACCAGAAACAAACACCAAATCTTCTTTTTTCTTTCCAATTTTTGTCATGGCCATCTGAACACTAGACAGAATGGCGTAATCACCACAACCCGGACACCATTTCACTTCCTGATCGCTGATGAAGTCTTTTTTCTTATATACAGGTACGTCGGTCATATAAAATTCCTCTGTTAAAAATTTTGGTTTTCTAGCTTTCCAAAGTACGGTTAATAACTTCAACCAGTTCAGTTATTTTAAACGGCAATCCTTGAACCTTGTTATAACCAATTGGTTGACATTGAAATTGAGCCTGTAACATGGACTTGAGCTGCCCCATATTCAATTCTGGCACCAAAATTCGCTTAAATCCTTTCATCAATTCAGCAACGTTTTTAGGCATTGGATTTAAATATGAAAGATGCATTAAAGAAACTTTTTTCCCTGACTCTTGGGCCTTGGTCACGGCGGCATGAGTTGCTCCGTAAGTTCCGCCCCAAGAAACAACCAACAGATCCCCGGTTTTATTCCCTTCCAATTCTTGCAATGGAATATTGTTGGCAACATTCGCAACCTTCTCGGCACGAATTTTTACCATGACTTCATGGTTTTTTGGATCATGAGAAACGTTACCAGTATCAACCCATTTTTCTAAACCACCAATTCGATGTTCATAACCGATCATTCCCGGGATTGCCCAAGGACGGACAAGTTGAGCATCGCGCTTATAAGGTAAGAAGGGTACCGGTGCTACCCCAGAGACTCGATGACTGCGAATTTTGCTGTAGTTCTTGGCCAAATCGGGAATTCGCCATGGCTCTGCACCGTTGGCAATATATCCATCGGTCAGCAAGATCACGGGAGTCATATGCTCAAGCGCCAAACGTGAGGCCTCATACGCCATGTGGAAACAGTCACCAGGTGTTTTGGCGGCAACGACGATTAACGGACACTCTCCATGACGACCATACATAGCTTGCATGAGATCGGATTGTTCTGTTTTCGTAGGAAGACCTGTCGAAGGCCCACCACGCTGAACATCCACAACAACAAGCGGGAGTTCGTAGATCATGGCAAGACCAAGGGCCTCTCCCTTGAGCGCAAGACCAGGACCAGAAGTTGTCGTGATCGCCAAAGCTCCACCAAAGGCAGCTCCAATGGAAGAACAAATCCCGGCGATTTCATCTTCGGCCTGGAAAGTTTTTACATTAAAATTTTTCAACTTGGATAGCTCATGCAAAATATCGGTGGCAGGAGTAATTGGATAAGAACCCAAAAAGAGTTCGAGCCCAGCGGTTTGAGCGGCCTGGACAAATCCGTATGCCGTAGCCTCATTACCGCTCACTTGGCGATAAAGACCTGGCTTAATTTTTGCGGGAGCAACTGTATAGGTAGAAACTTGAATTTCAGAGTTTTCGGCGAAGGTAAAACCCGCCTTGAGTGCCAGCACATTGGCCTTTGCCGTGACAGGATTTTTACCAAATTTTTGTTCAATCCATTTTATGGTCGGCTCGAGCTCGCGATTAAAAAGAAAGTATGTAATCCCCAAAGTGTAAAAGTTTTTACATCGACCTTTGGCCTTGGCATCCATATCTAAACTTTCTAAGGCCCTCAGGGTCTGCTCTGTAACTTTCGCCTGAATTACTTGATAGCCATCAAGCTCGCCAGTTTCTAAAGGATTTTTTTCATAGTTGGCCTTTTTCAAACCGGCCTCATTAAAAGCATCGAGGTTGACGATAATTGTCCCGCCCTTGCGTACGGCGGAAAGATTGGCCTTCAAAGCTGCAGGGTTCATGGCGACGAGAACATCTGGATCGTCACCAGGAGTACTGACGTCAATAGCGCCAAAATTAACTTGGAAACCGGAAACGCCGGCAATGGTTCCGCTTGGTGCTCTAATTTCTGACGGATAATCTGGGAAAGTCGCGATATCGTTTCCCATGAGCGCCGAAGTATTAGAGAACTGAGTTCCTGTTAACTGCATTCCGTCCCCAGAATCGCCGGAGAATCGGATGACGACACTTTCTAGATCTTTCATGATTGAATGCCTTTGATGATCAGGTAAATCCTGAAAAAAAAATTAAATTTGAGGAGGCCAGAATACTCCGAACACCAAGTATTGGCCATGGGGAAAGTCCAGACCATCTCATCGACAATTTTACAGTTTCTGCAATCGGTCATGCAGATTGTTGGCCTGGAGCTGATTGAGATCAAAATAATCCTGCAATTCTCGCGCGGAAAGCTTTTGCAACTCCAGGATACTTATCTCAATTTTTTGCAGGATTTTTTGTTTGGCCTTGGGGCCAATACCCTCAATTCCATCCAACCATCCCCCCATGCGATCTTTATGAAAAGAATGATGATGGAGCTTGCGTGAAAAACGATGGGCCTCGTCACGCATTTGCGCCAAGATTTTTATGAGCGAACGCGATTTTCCCATCGGCAGTGGATTGGCGCGGCCGGGAATAAAGATGCGCTCCTCGACCTTATTTTCGGTTCCCCGTTCTTTGGCCAAGGCAATGGCGGGAATGTCTAACTTGAACTCTGACAAAAGAGAGACAAATTGTGACAGTTGCCCTTTTCCACCATCAACCACAAACACATCGGGCAAATTTCCCTTCTCAAGTCTTTTCTTCAAGGCCTCATGCATAAAAGCAAAATCATTGTTTCCTTCAGGGCGTTCAGTCAGGTGATAAAAACGATAATCTTTTTTTACCGGCCGCCCTTCTTCAAACACCACAATCCCGGCGGTGGGTCGCTCGCCCTGCCAAATGGCTATATCAAAACATTCCAAACGCTTTGGTCGCTCCTTTAACCTTAATAAATCCTGTAAAAATTCTAATCCTTCAAATGGCCCATAGTCATTGGTGACACGAATACGCTGGATTTCCCGTGCATGATCAGACGCCAATTGAAATAGCTCTGAGTACATCGACGAAGGGGAACGAACTTTTATCTTTCTTTCACAAATCTCAGTCACCCCAGTTTGGAAAAGTTCCCGCAATGAAGTTGGCAATCCACACACGATAAGTGAGGGCAATGAATCCCGCGTCTCACCGTAATATTGGAGAGCAAAACGAAGCAATTCCATCTCTAGCTCTTCTTGGCAATCGGCCACAGGAAAATGAAATGACTTGCTGCCCATGAGCAGCCCCTTTCTCACAAGATAGAGTGAAATATCCACTTCAATGTCACCCGCGTGGTAGGCAATAACATCGATATCCCTCTGACCATTTTCAAGTTCGGCATTGGATTGTTTTTCAGACAGAATAAATGTTTCTAAAATTGGGAGCGAGTCTCTGATGAAGGCGGCATGCTCAAAGGCCTCTTGTTCTGCAAAATCGGCCATTCGCTGCTTCAAGAGCTCAATCGTTTTATGGGGAGTTCCCTGAAAAAAGGCCAAGGCGCCCTCAAGCAGTTTGCGATAATCGCTCTCACTAATATGATTCCGACAGGGAGCTGCACAATGTTTCATCTGATAAAGAAGGCAGGGTTCTTTGCGTGACTTAAATTCTTTCACGCTGCAATCACGCAGACCAAAGCACTTGATCAGCAATCTCAAAACCTCGCTAACATCACCGGCATTCGGGAATGGCCCGAACACCAAGGTATGGGGCATTCCACGTTTGACCCGACGCTGGTAGCGCAAGGTGGGAAACGGCTCATCCATGGCAATGACGATATAGGGGTAAGATTTATCGTCACGCAAACTAATGTTGTAACGAGGCCTATGCTTTTTAATGAGGTTGTATTCTAAAACTAGGGCCTCAGCTTCGTTACCGGCCAAAATAAAGTTAAAATCTTCAATTTTGTCGACAAGGTGAAGAGTTTTTAGAGTTTTTGAAGATTGATTAAAATAAGTGACGACTCTGGCCTTGAGATTTTTGGCCTTTCCCACGTACAGAACCTCGCCGTCGTGGGCCTTCATTAGATAGCAACCAGGGCCTTCAGGCAGCGATTTGGCCTTGGCCAAAAGTATTTCAAGTGGTGGCCCCTTGCGGGGAGTCTTTACGGTGTGACTCAAAATGCAATAAACTCCCTTGATTATCTCCTGTTGCCAAGGAAAGGTATGTCTCAATTATCGGCCGGTAAAGAAGTTTCAAGCTACTGTAACAAATGTAAACTGACTCTCGCTCATACAATTGTTGTCATGAAAAACGAGAAAACTCCAGGAAAAGTAACGTGTAACACGTGTAAATCTTCTCATGCTTATAAAGATCCTGCGAGTGCATCAGCCTCACCAAAAGCACCTGCAAAAAAACGCGACAAGAAGCGTGATAGTCGCCCTCAGATTCCGTTGGCAGAACTCTGGCAACAGTCTGTAACAAAGGCAAAAGGGCCAGGACGCGCCTATTCTCCGAAAAGTACTTTCCTTGTGGGAGATTTACTTGAACATCCAACTTTTGGAACGGGTGTAGTCGATAAGATCTTCGACAGAACTAAGATGGAAGTTATTTTTCAAGATAACATTCGCACTCTTATGCACAATATCTAGATCTTTTCACTATTGGTAAAAACCATAGTAGCCGCCAGCGCCAAAGCCAGCGTTGAAGCCTAAATTTATGCCCATGTTACCCATGGCATAGGGTGCTCCACCATACATGCCTTGTCCCCAATAGCTGTTGTACATGTTGGCTCCAGCACTTTGATAATTCTGCTGAAGGGCCGCCTGGGCCGCAGCTTGAGTGGCCATATTTCCTTGAGCTCGCGCCATTCCGGCCTGATCTTGTTGTGCTATGGCCTGTTGCTGAGCATACATCTGCTGTTGTTGCTGTTGCCACATCTGCTGTTGCGCCTGCCAACCAGCGTTTCCTGCTCCGCTGGCGTTCCAGTAACCGCCCATGCCGTTACCCCATGGATACTGACCAACACCCATTCCACCGTTCAGGTAACCTGGGCCGCCAAACATTCCGGGAATACCTACTCCGGCAGCACCTGGAAATCCACCGAGGTTGCCGCCCCAATAACCACCGGGACCGCCAAGACCAAGATTGACTCCGAATCCTGGACCACCATATCCACCACCCGGCATTCCGAAACCACCGTATCCACCGGGCATTCCGTATCCACCACCCGGCATTCCGAAACCGCCATATCCACCGGGCATTCCGCCAAGTCCAATATTTAAACCGAGTCCGCCACCTGGCATTCCAAAACCACCATACCCACCGGGCATTCCATACCCGCCGTATCCACCAGGCATTCCAAATCCACCGGCACCAGGCATTCCAAATCCACCGGCACCAGGCATTCCAAAGCCGCCGTATCCACCCATGTTCCCCATACCGAGGCCCATGTTAATTCCCATTCCAAAACCTGGATAACCAAAACCACCACCGGCCATGGCACCTGGATAGGGGCCCATCATTCCGCCCATGAAACCTGGAGTGTAGCCAGCGGAGATGTACGGATTTCCGCCCCCGCCAAAGCCGTTACCCCACATCCCACCATATCCGGCGTAACCACCGCCCATACCGCCGCCCATGCCGTTGCACATACCAGCGGCATTCAATCCCATCTCGGGAGTAATGGGGTTGGCCCCGCGACTTTCGTAATAACTTAAAAATGAATTGTAACGTGAGGTGCACTGTTGATTGCCAGCTGTATAAGCAGCGGCCCAAGCTTCTTGAGTTCTATTTTGATAGTAGCCGTTCAGCCAGACACTTCCCACCATGGCCAACGGGCCGGCGACAATACCAAGCGCTTCGACCCAAGGATTTGGCCCTTCAGCCGCTTTCGCCGCCTCACAATCGATGCAGTCAACACCAGCGTAGGAACCGCCGCCACCACCACCGCCAGCTTCAGCTCGCATGCAGAATTGCCAATCACGCGGATAAGCGACTCGGTCTATATTCTCGCAGCGAGAAAGCTGGGCCATGGCCGGCAGTGCCGACATACACAGCAAAGAGAGGAGTAATCCTTTCACAAACAACAAGTTCCACTTAAAATGGGAGTGCATATTATTCTCCGCAATCAAAGGGGAGCCTAGGGCCTCCCACACTCGTTCGATGTGTTATCGGAAGTTTACGCAAAAACTTGAATTGTCTTCCAAAAACAATGTTTTCGTCTGTTAAGGATATCTGACTGGATTGGTGCGTTTTTTTAAGCGCGCTTGATGGAGAAGGCCCTGATCTTACCGACCAGATAACCTACGATTTCTTCGTCCGAACCAAAAACATCTTCCACTAACTCAGATTCAAGCAGGAAGTTGGTCACACGTAAGGCCAACTGATGGAGAGATTCCACAAGATAAAGGCCGGCAATGTTTTCACCACTAAAAGATTTAATAATTTCTTTGCGTGCATGATTATAAATTTCTGATTCCGTCACATCCTCTGTAACGTTTTCAATTCCCAATTTTTCTTCAACTTCTTCTAGTGCCTGCTGTTTAATGTCGTCATCCGTCGCCAAACCAACATTGATCTCAGTCGCCATGGCCTCGATAAGATCGAGCCTTCCGGCAACATTAAAATCTACAATGTGGTCGTCTTTCAGGTGATTGACAATATAACTGGCAAGGGCCTTCAGCGTCTCAAAATCAGTTTTCATCGGCCGTCTTCCTTGATCGATTTGATTGACTTGACTGTCTGTTTGATCTGACATTATTTAATTTATCCATCAGCAAACATGTTCCTTTCGGTATAAATACACACCAAAATGTCGCTTCGCTTAAAAACAAAATCTCCTTTGAGTTTATCAGAAAAACTGTTCAACTCACAAGCAATAACTTAAGAATTTCATAAACTTTTTACGCTTTTGGAAGAATATTTTTTTGAGAACGGCGGGAGTGCCACAGAGTTTTTATGGCGGAAGTTTCTCCAAAAAGGAGAAGCGTAACAGTGAAAATAATCACGCCGACTAAGGCGAGAATACCTAAAATTGCAGTGCGGTAAACGAGAGATTGCTGGTGGGTATAACAACTTTCAAAATGGTTTAGAACAAAGTACGCCGCCAAACCACCTAAAATTGATTTCCAAACCAAAGGCCTGAAAAAAAAGGTCCACGAAAAGTTTAGATGACGTTTAAGATAAATTCCCTGGAATAGAACATTGAGAAACATGGCGACACCGGTACCTAAGGCCAGTACAGAAAAACCGTAGTGAGGTACGGCCAATAAAGAAAATAAAATGTTTGCCGCAATAGAGACGACCGAAAATCCTACAGCAACAGAAGGGCGATCAAGCGTATAGAAAGTCGGGGCAAAAACCTTATAAATTCCATAAAAAGGTAGACCCAAGAGATAAAAACGAAAGGCCAGCGCGGTCGACTGAACATCGCCCATGCCAAATTTCCCACGCATAAATACCAGGTGAATAATGGGTTCAGAAAGGGCCAGCATAATCACCGTGGCCGGAATGAGAGTGACCAGCAAAAGATTGTAGCTCGTCTGCAAAAAATTGACCGCCTCCTGACGCTCACCTTTTTTCCAGGCATCAGAAAAATGGACCAGATTCGACCCGGCGATCGAGACGCCAATCATTCCAACTGGAAATTGAAATAAACGAAAAGCGTAGGTTAACCAACTGACGGCGCCAACCACCGTTCCTGTGGCTAAAATTGTGTTAATTAAAATATTAATCTGAGCGGCGGCGATGCCAATCGTCCCAATTCCCAAACGCGAGACAATTCTCTTGGGATTCGGTCCCCAAAGTTTCAGCGGCCCGACAAAAGGAATTCGCTTCAGCACCATGGGAATTTGCAACCCCAATTGAGCAATTCCACCAAACATGACTCCAAAGCCAAGGGAGTAGATAGGATTGTATCCATGGGCCGCCATCAGGGCAGGAACACCAAGCATGCAGAGGATGGAAACTAAATTAAAACAAGCAGGCGCCAAGGCCGGAACAAAAAATATTTTTTGCGTGTTGAGGGCGCCCATTCCCAGTGCAGCCAGTGAGACTAAAAATAAAAAGGGCGCCATAATTTGAGTCAGCAGAACAGTCACTTGAAAAATTTCAGGATTTTCAGTGAAAGTCGGCGCCACAAAGACCACCACAGGTCGCGCGAAAATAACCAGGGCCAAAGAAAGACCTCCGGTGACGAGTCCGAGCAAGATGCACATAGACCAAAATAAGCTGTGGCTTCCTTTCGAATCTTTCTGATTCACTTCAGTAAAAATCGGAACGAAGGCAGAAGAAAAAGCACCTTCTGCAAAGAGATCTCGGAGCATATTGGGTAATCGATAGGCCACCAAAAAAGCATCAGTCAGTCCAGACGCCCCAAAGATATGCGCCATTAATTGCTCGCGAATAAGTCCTAAAATACGACTGATAAATGTCGCCACGGCCATTTTGGCCGAGGAAATAAATACTTTGTGGCCAGCATTTGCTGTCACGCAATCTCCATGATTAAATTTGTTGTCCGCTTTTTATGGCCTATGGTAACACTCTTAATCCGTAAGATTAAGGAGAATCAATTGCACGGTTCCATCTCCACATACATTTCATTTGGCCCGTGGTTGGCAATGGCCGGTTTTGGTTTTGCAATTATCACATACGCCTGGATTCTCAAACAGCCCGCCGGAAACGCCAAGATGATTGAGATCGCCGGGCAAATTGAAACCGGTGCCATGACCTTCATGCGCAAGGAATACTCGATTCTTCTGATCATTCTAGGAGTCGTCACGGCCGTCATCGCCTACAAGCTCGGGAAAGATTCTGCCTTTTGCTACATTGTAGGCGCTGTGTCCTCAATGATCTGTGGTTTTATTGGAATGAAGGCGGCAACCAAGGCCAATGTACGAACAGCTCAGGCTGCAGCCAGCAAGGGACATGGCCGGGCGCTTTCGATCGCTTTTCTGGGTGGCTCAGTCATGGGAATGACGGTGGCATCCTTTGGATTATTTGGCGTGGCCATGCTGTACAAATATCTCTCGGGCAATCCGACGATTGAAGCGCTCAACGGTTTTGCCATGGGAGCATCGTCAATCGCCTTGTTCGCGCGCGTAGGCGGCGGCATTTTTACCAAGGCCGCCGATGTGGGCGCCGACCTTGTCGGTAAAATCGAGGCCGGCATTCCTGAAGATGATCCACGCAATCCGGCAACCATCGCCGATAACGTGGGAGATAACGTCGGTGACACCGCGGGAATGGGGGCCGACATTTTTGAGTCCTATGTTGGCTCTATTGTTGCCACCATGTTCATCGGCTCAACTTTGGCCCAGAAATCGGAAGAGGCCACAATCTTGCCCATTCTCATTGTCATGATCGGCCTTGGAGCTTCCTTTCTTGGCATTCTCTCCATGAATATCCTAAAACGTTACAGCCCGTCTTTCGCCCTTCGTTTTGCGCCAATGATCAGTTTAGGTCTTCTTTTTCTGGGCACCTTTTCCGTTGTCGGCGCGCTCGATTTGGGATCTGTGTTTGGCACGACCTATGGCCCATTCTTCGCCTTGCTGCTGGGAGCACTGGTGGGGCTCTTCATTGGTCTGACTACTGAGTATTTCACCTCGCCCAATTTTGCTTCAGTCAAACGGATCGCTCTCGCCAGCAAGACCGGCCCGGCCACAAATATAATTTCAGGATTGGCCGTGGGAATGTATTCCTGCATTCCTCCTATTTTGATTCTTTGTGCTGGCATTTACTTTGCGCAGCAATTCGCCGGTCTCTATGGCATCGGTCTGGCCGCCGTTGGAATGTTGGCCACAACCGGAATCACGATGACCGTGGATGCCTATGGGCCAATCTCAGACAATGCTGGTGGCATCGCTCAGATGAGTGATTTAGGCCCCGAAGTTCGCAAAATTACCGACGATCTTGATTCTCTTGGAAACACCACCGCGGCCATCGGCAAAGGCTTTGCCATCGGTTCTGCCGCACTTACCGCCTTGGCCATTTTTTCGGCCTATGCAACGTCCGTGGGATTAACGTCCATTAACATTATCAACGCTCGCGTGGTCATTGGTCTCTTCCTCGGTGGAGCATTACCCTTTTTCATCTGTGCCAACACCTTGGGTTCTATTGGTGCCGCTGCCCAAAAAATGGTGGAAGAAGTTCGCCGTCAATTCAGAGAAATTCCGGGACTGATGGATGGTACAGCAAACCCCGATACCGATCGATGTGTCAGCATTGCAACTGTGGCTTCTCTGCGCGAGATGCGCCTACCAGGAATTGCCGCCATCGCCGCCCCGCTGATGATTGGTTTCACTCTTGGCAAAGAGGCACTTGGTGGTGCCTTGGTGGGAACCACCGTCACCGGAACTTTATTGGCGCTTTTTATGGCGAACGCCGGCGGTGCTTGGGAAAATGCTAAAAAATCGATTGAACAAGGCTCTGACGCCTACAAAGCAGCGGTGATTGGCGATACTGTGGGAGATCCCTTTAAGGATACCTCTGGCCCCGCCATGAACATCCTCATAAAATTAATGTCTATTGTGGCCTTGGTGATCGCCCCTCTTTTATAGGAAAAAAAAATGAATACCGATATCAACTACATCAAAGTCGAATCTGGCCTGAACTGGGACGAATATTTTATGTTGATGGCCATGATCACCAGCTTCAAAAGCAAAGACCCCTCCACCAAAGTTGGCTGCGTGATCGTCGACAGCAATCATCGCCAGGTGACCATGGGCTATAACGGCATGGTGGCGGGAATCGACGAATCCAAATTACCCTGGGGAAAAGACAAGAGCGTGCCGCTGAAATATCAGAAATACGGTTATGTCGTTCACAGCGAAACCAATGCCATTCTCCACGCTCCCCGCTCACTGGAAGATTGTCGAATGTATGTCACCCTCTTTCCTTGCAATGAATGCGCAAAACTGGTTGCTTCAAAAAAAATCAAAGAGGTTATTTTTCTCTCGGACAAACACAAGGACCAAGAGGGAACACAGATGGCAAAATATCTTTTTGATCTTGCCGGCATCACCTATCGTCAATTTGTGCCGAACGAACGCGTCATGAGTAATCTTGAAAAGCACCTTTTGACACTGCTGCATGAGGCCCTCTAACACGCTTGTTAAAGAATCAGTGTCAACTTGCCTCTGAAAGAAAATTGATCAAGAAATTGTGCCTCCAGTTTTCTTAAATTCTCTGATA
>JAHFAA010000353.1 GCA_023250775.1 Bdellovibrionales bacterium | reverse complement strand
GCAGTTTTGCCTTTCTTGGAAAGGAAGTGGCCTTTCATAAAGTAGGAAAATCAGGAAATGAGGAATCTTCCTTTAAGTGGTTCGGTATTGATTATGACTATCATCTTTTTGTTATGACTAGCACCACACCATGGCCTGCGCGCGCGCTCATTCAGGAAAATGGTGTTATGCAATTATCAACGGCCGCAAAGACGCAGGTTTTCGAGGGAGAATTTGTTTTTACAAAGAAGAATTACGACCTCTTAACCGGTTTAGGTTCTTCGCTCGAGTTATCTGTTGATTTTGGAATCCTTGGAATTATTGCGGTACCTATTTTGCGTGGCCTACAGTTTTTTTATAAGTATTTTCCAAATTATGGCGTTGCTATCATTCTTCTCACAATTATCATCCGTCTTATTACTTTTCCGCTTCAATATAAGTCATTTGTCTCTATGAAAAAGATGCAAGTTTTGCAACCCGAGCTGGCGAAAGTTAAAGAAAAATATAAGGATGACCCAACTCGATTGCAAAAAGAAACGATGGAATTGTTCAAGAGAAATGGTGCCAATCCTCTCGGCGGCTGTTTGCCTCTACTGCTTCAAATGCCTATCTTTTTTGCTTTTTATAAAGTTCTCTATCAGGCTGTCGAGCTAGTAGGCAGTCCATTTTTCGGTTGGATCCATGATTTGAGTATCAAGGACCCAATATTTGTATTGCCTGTGCTTATGATTGTTCTAATGTTCCTACAGCAAAAGATGACTCCATCGACAACTGCCGATCCTGTACAGCAAAAAATTATGATGTTTATGCCAATTGTTTTTGGATTCATCATGAAAGACCTGCCTTCTGGTCTCGTTCTTTATATTTGTGTTTCTACTTTGATTGGTATTTTGCAGCAGATGTTGGTTTTCCGTACTGCAAAGTAATTGCCTGCTATGGAAATCGATAGTTCCTTAGATAATGACATTATTATTGGTTGTAGCAGTGGCAATGTGAGTAATAGTGCCTTGGCGGTCATTCGCATTAGTGGATTTTTTTCTCTTGCGAAATTTTCGTCTTTCTTCTCAATTTCTTTAGAATCTATTGTTCCTCGTCAGATGTATTTGACTCGAATTGTGAATGGTCCTTTATTGCTTGATGAACTTCTCTTCTCTTTTTTTGCTGCCCCATCAAGCTATACCGGTGAAAGTATTCTTGAGTTATATCCCCATGGTAATGTTCTCAATGTTGAGCGTATTATCGATGCTTTTATAGATCGATTTTCCTTAAGATTGGCCAGGCCTGGAGAATTTACTCTTAGGGCCTATAAAAATAAAAAGCTTAATTTTGCACAAATTGAAGGACTTGAATTACTTCTTAATGCAAACTCGCAGTTTGCCTTTCAGCAAGGTCTAGAAATTCTCAATGGTGAGCTTTTTCACTCCTACCGCCAATTGTATGATAATTTTATTGCCCTTAGCTCTAGCTGTGATTTACTCATTGATTTTTCTGAAGATGTTGGAGAAGAGGAGGGGCGTAAAAATCTCGATTTAGCACTCCATAATTTTGAAAAGATAATTACCGTGTTGCATCAGCGTTGCAACATTCAATCAACAGCTTCCTTAAACCCTAAGATTGTTCTTTTTGGTCCCACGAACGCCGGCAAGAGTACCTTTTTCAATTATCTCCTCTCTGAAAACCGATCGATTGTTAGTCCGGTTGCTGGAACCACTCGTGACTTTATTTCCGAACACATCAAAATCGATGGAAATGCTTTTGTATTGATCGATTCTGCCGGGCTTAGAGAGATTGCTGATAACTCTATTGAGGAGGAAGGAATCCGTCGCTCCAAGAGTCTACACTCATCTTCTTTTTTTAAGGCCTTGGTTGTGTCCTCTCAGGAATTTAACTCTTCACTTGTCGACGAATATGATTTTGATGTCCTTCTTGTTACACATTCCGATCTTATAGATCCGTTGAAGTTTTCTCTTCCCGCAACAAAGAAACCTGTTCTTTTTGTTGGTCCTATGGGACCAGACAATTCCGCAGCTGGTTCTATAGGACCAGTTGGTAATTATTTTGTATTTCATTCCCATAACCAGGATTTTGGTCCTATAGGACCAGAAGCCAGCCCGGCACTACCTATTTTCAATAGGTTAGTTTCTCTTAAGCTTCAAGCTTTAATTGCGTCAAATCCGATTTTAATTGAGCGCCAAAAACACGTAATATCAAGTATTTACACTAGGTTTGCAGAGGTTTTATCTGCACAGCGCCAGTCCGACCTAGGTGTCATCTCAAGTAAAATCAGTGACCTAGGCGTTGTCATTAATGAGCTTATAGGGGTGGTAACACCTGAGGATTCTCTTAACTTAATATTTTCAAAATTTTGCATCGGAAAGTAGACTAACTGAGTCAGATTCTATAGATACGTTTTTTACTTTTGTTCCACGTGGAACATTGAGGATCACAGTGTCAGCTTCAATTACTCATTATGATATTTGCATAATTGGCGGCGGCCATGCCGGGATTGAAGCTGTCTGGATCGCATCTCAATTTGATGATCTTAGGATTTGTCTTGTCTCACTTCCTGATGTGCCTTTGGCAAGCGCCCCATGCAATCCATCTGTCGGTGGGGTTGGCAAGGCCCAGATCGTTCGCGAGATCGACTCGATGGGTGGTTTGATGGGGAGACTGGCTGATCAAGCTGGCATTCATTTTAGAACGCTAAATGAGTCAAAAGGATTCGCCGTTCAATCTACTCGTGTGCAGATAGATAAGGACCTTTACTCGAAACTGGCCTCTGACGCCCTCTCTAAAATTGATAATCTTCAAATTATTCTGGCCAGTGTTACGAGCATTGACCGAGATCGGGACGGAAGTTTTCAGCTTGAGCTGTCTGATCAGCAGAAGCTTTGTTCACGAACGGTGATCATCACAGCAGGAACTTTTCTTGGCGGCCTTCTTCATACAGGGCCTGAGAGTTGGCGTGGTGGGCGTATAGATTGTAGTGCTGCCGTAAAACTTGATGCTCTTATACCCTTCGTAAAGTTTCGTGATATTCGTTTTAAGACTGGAACTCCACCACGGTTGAAACGTTCTAGCATCAACTTTGCGCAGCTGTTGGCGCAGCCTTCGGATTCGGAGGCCTCTACTTTCCACCTTTTTCACCATGCCGAACAGCGATTCCTCGAGCAGGAATCGTGTTTTTTGACTCGAACAACTCCACTTACGATGAAGATCATTCGAGACAATAAGCATAGGAGCCCTCTTTTTAATGGTCAGATATCCGGCGTTGGCCCTCGATATTGCCCATCACTCGAAGATAAGGCCTTTAGATATCTTGATCGGGACTCCCATCAGATTTTTCTTGAACCAGAGGGACTTTCTTCGGAAAGTATCTACCCAAGCGGCGTCTCCACGAGTCTTCCGAAAGATATTCAGGAGTCTTTTTTACGATCTATTCCCGGTCTTGAGCAGGTGGAGATTGCCCAATACGGTCACGCCGTTGAATACGACGTTGTCGATACATCGACTCTTAACCATGGATTGGAGCATAAAAACATTTCGGGACTTTTTTTCGCCGGCCAAGTTAACGGAACCTCAGGCTACGAAGAGGCAGCTGGTCAAGGGTTTGTGGCAGGAATGAATGCGGCCTTACGTGCTACGGGTCGTGATCAGGTGTACTTTGATCGAAATGATTCATATCTTGGAGTCATGATTGATGATTTGGTTTCTTCCCAGAGAGATGAGCCCTACCGTCTTTTTACCGCCCGAAGCGAGAATCGACTTTCTCTTCGTGAGGATAATTCTTTTGTTCGCATGATTAAATATCGACGCCAGCTAAAATTGCGAGATTCATTTGATTTAAAATTAGAGAAGCTGTTTCAGGAATACTCATTTGCCGAGGATCTTGTTCGAAAAATTACAATTTCACGGGAAATTCAGGATTATGGATTTTTAGAGGCCCCGCTACCTCTACATGAACTCCTCAAGCGGCCTCAATTTGGCCCAATTCTTACTCTCAGACGTGAAATGGGCCGAATTGGCCTAGAATTTTCTGAAAAAGTGCTCAATGCTGTGGCAATCCTGGTTAAATATGAGGGTCATATTTCCCGCGATCAGCAAATAAATGTAAAATTCGGGAAATTGCGAATTAAACGTATAAATTGGAAGATGCTTGTTGATAATAAAAATATTTCTTACGAGTGTCGTCTTCGCATTAGTAAAATAATGCCGGAAACTTTTTTCCAACTAGAAAATATCGATGGCATTCGCCCCGCAACTCTTTCCTATGTGGCAGGACTTATCAGTTGAATTTAGATCTTTTTACCACAAAATATCTCGAGCTTTTAAATGGACCACTTGCTGGCCTTAATTTAACGCGAATTTTAGAGAAAGATGAGGTTTACCAAAAGCAGGTTTTGGATTCCATAATTCCTTTTCGTGACTGTTTATCGTTATGCTCTGTCCTCACAACAAAAAAATGTATTGTTGATATTGGCTTTGGTGGAGGCTTCCCATTATTTCCGCTGGCGATTGAGTTTCCTAGTTTACAGATTATCGGTGTTGAGTCGATTGGGAAAAA
>JAHFAA010000352.1 GCA_023250775.1 Bdellovibrionales bacterium | reverse complement strand
GACCCGAGGGCTTCTCAGTTACGACTATATGGACGATGAATCCAATTTACCTGAAGTGAAAAAAAAGCTGCTCCGCCATCTGGCCTTCGTGCCTTTACTACGTCCTCATTTTCTTTCGATTGATCATCAGTATTTAGAATCTAAGGCGGTGAGTTTTTATCGCGACTGGATGAAAATGCCTGTGATTGCCTGGACTGTGAAGTCACAGGAACGCAGAGTCGAGATTAAGCGACTCTGCAATAATATTATTTTTGAAGGTTTTAAGATCTAGTGTGAACAGCCGCAGCCGCCGTGGTTGTCACCGGCATCTCCGCAGTCCTCATCATCACAGTCTTCGACGTTACAGTGTCCGCCTTCGCCACCACAGCAGCCAGCGCCGCCATGAAGATGGCCGTGCATCAGTTCTTCCTCTGTGGCCTCACGAATGCTGACGACTTCGACTTTGAAATTCAAATTCACACCGGCAAGTGGGTGATTGCCGTCGAGAATAACCGAGTCTGGAGTAATTTCTTTAACTGTAACCACAATAACGTCACCTTCGCGTGTTTGAACTTGAAAGTGAGCGCCAATTTCGATGTCATCTGGATGTTCAAAATTGCTTTTGGGAACTGCCTGAACCATAGAGTCATGGCGTGGGCCGTAACCTTCTTCAGGGGAGACTTTGGCGGTGAATTTTTCACCAATCATCTTGCCTGACAGCTTTTGCTCAAGCCCTGGAACAATGTTTCGCTTTCCATGAATGTAAGGCAAAGGGGCGCTATTTTCGGATGAGTCAATGACTTCGCCAGCGTCATTGGTAAGAGTATAGTGAATTTCTACGACGTGACCGTCACGAATTTTGAGCGTTTCTTGCATAATGTCTCCCGTTGTTTGTTCATTTTTATGACACAACTTGAAAAGTGTCTAGTGGGGGCCGAAAGATTACTTAGATTTTCGTTATACTTGAGTAAAAACTCTAAATTATATTTATCAGCTTTCAATTTTTCCATAAAGTTTTTATGATGTTAGCTGTACAAAATTTCATTTAGGAGGAAATTACAATGAAGAAGTTGCTACTCGCTCTATTTTTGTTAGGTATGTTTGGGAATGTTTATGCAAAGGCACATGGCCCGGCCGGTTGCGGTCTTGGGGCAGTACTTTTTGAAGGCAAAGAGGGGATGGGGTTCAATATTCTCGCCGCGACATTTAATGGTTCCACTGGAACTCAAACCTTTGGGATGTCGACCGGAACTTTGGGCTGTGAGGATGCCACCACTGCTAAAGTCACGGCCATTTCTTTTGTTGAGGCGAATCGTGTCGCCCTGGCCAATGATGTTGCCCGTGGAGGAGGCGAGACTTTGCAAACCTATTTGAGTATGATTGGCCGCACAGATGCAGATACCAAAAAACTCCAGAAAAATTTCCCTCAGATTTTTAGTGAAGGTAATACTCCAGCGCAAATTCATAACGACATTCTCGCGACTCTTTAGTTTACTTGTCCTGATCTGTCTGCTGATCTCGTCAGGGGCCTTTGCTCATGAAATAGAGACAGAAACGGTCTGGGCGCGATTACTCCATTTTGAGTATTCTTTTATACGGCAGGACTATGTTCCTGCCGTTTTTAATTCTGAGTTCTATTTGTCGCAAAAGCTTCCAACTCCTAAGGATGAGTTGCAGCTCTCGATCCAACAATTTGCCCAACCCCTGAGCGAAAATTCGGACATTGAAACACATCCGATCTGCCGTTTCCCGGCCCGCGCCCTCTTTTTAAAAAAATATTATGGACTGCAGTTGCCTTTCGAATTGAAGCAATGCCCTAGTTTTTGGCAGTTTAAATCCAAGATAGATGTGGAGAGTGTAGCGTTGGTTTTTTCTTCTTACTATATCGACAATGCCTCCTCGGCCTTTGGACATACTCTGTTACGCTTAAAGCGGCGGGGAGCGGCAGGACAGGACCTTCTTGATTATGGCGTTAGCTATGCCGCCATGATGACCACGAAGAACCCAATTCTCTATGGGATCTACGGTATTTTTGGTGGTTTTTGGGGCAATTTCAGTATGACTCCCTATTTTTTTAAAATTCGCGAGTACAACGATATGCAGTCCCGCGATTTGTGGGAATACACTCTTGATTTTAGCGAAGAGGAATTGAGCTTTTTAGTGGCGCACTTATGGGAATTAGATAAGGCCCATTTCACCTATTATTATTTACGTCAAAATTGCGCCTTCAAACTCTTGCAGTTGTTTGACATCGTGAGACCGAGTTTGAACTTGGTGGATAAGCTGGGATATTTTGTCATTCCCGTGGATACTGTGCAGGCCTTATTTAAGGCCCCTGGGCTTGTGACCAAAGTATCTTTACGACCTTCGGCCCAGCATAAGCTCGAGGCGCGGTTTAAGCAGCTGACTGCTCTTCAAAAAGAGCAGGCACTGGAGATGATGAAGATGCTTCGGGATAGGAAGTTTACAGTGGAGCAAGTGTCAAAGATCGCGCCCGAGGTTTTAGATACGTTGATTGATGCCACCGATTATCTGTTTCCTGATCAGCTTCTGCTCGGCAAAGGTCAGGATGTGAAGAGCATCGAGAAAATGAAGATGATTCTGCTCACACAGCGGAGCAAATTGTCCGAGATCGAATACCTGGCCCCAGTTTCGCCCTCAATTGTATCGCCTCATGAAGGATTGCCTTCTCGTCGTTGGGAGCTCGGTACCTCCGGCAGCAAAGTTCACGGCCCGGCGGTAAATATGGCCTATCGTTTTGCTCTCCAGGATGCCCTAGAGTTGGGCGATGGGCATGCTCCCAACACCGAACTTGAAATGGGCAATTTCTTTTTTCGTTATCTGACGCAGTCACGGCGTTTTTATGTGCATGATGCTCGCCTGGTTAGCGTCATCGCTCGAAAACCTTGGAGTCAAATTGAGAAACCTGTGAGCTGGATGTTGCGCTTTGGTGCTAAAGATTTGACGGATACTGATTCAATTGAGTTTGCCCCGTATGTTACTTTTGGTGTCGGACCGACTTGGAGTACGCTCAATGATAAAGTGCTGTTTTCAACTTTTTTATATACGGCCGAATCATATTCGGCAAAGTTCGAGCGTCATAATGGGCGAGCCGATCTGGGGCTGCGGCCTTCGTTTCTTTTTCACCTGACTTCGCGCCTGGCCGTTCAGCAAGAGTGGACCTGGACGCGCACCTTGACCGGCCAAAAAGATTGGTCAAAAGATACCAATCTCTCTTTGCAGTGGACGATCAATCAGCAATTTTCGCTGCAGGCAATTTATCATTATCAGGGACGTGATCAGGCGGAAGTTAATTTACTGGGGTATCTGTAAGTAGGCCGGCGTATGTTCGGCGAGACGGGTTTTGGCGTGAATCTCTTTGGTCACCACCAGAGAAGTCAGCATAAAATTGTGGGGCACGGGAACGCCATAGCGCAGTCCAAGCTCCACAATCCGGCCATTGATGAAATCAATCTCGCTCATGCGATTATTGTTCAAATCATGCCACATAGAAGGATAGTGATTGCCACCTTTTTCGAGGTAGCCCAGACATTCACTCAACGCATGTTCGCCATAATTAAAACCGATCTTCTGCGCCACCGCCAGGCCCTCTTCGAGAATTTGGGTGACGAGAGGGCGGCAGCTCGAGGCCATGGCCTCACTCATGGTGAGATTGGAGAGAGCACAAAGCGGGCTCAAGGCGGAATTGAGAATGGCCTTGTAGAAAGCATTTTTCTTAATTTCCAGTCCTGGGACTTGCTCTGTGGCGAGACCACTTTTGCTCATCGCCTGGATAAAGACGTCGAGCTGTTTTTCTGCCGAACCGGGCTCAACTAAGGCCACCGCGTTGGGAGGGTGAAACCAGTTTAAGGTCACTTTGCCATTTTCGCCCTCAATGCCGCCGGCGAAATTGACCACCATGCGGGCGACGGGATTTTTGGGAAAAGAGGCCTGCAAAAGATTTTCGCAATCAATTCCATTTTGGATGCTGATCAGCAGGGTTTTTGGCGAAATTTTATTTTTTAAAAGCGGCAAAATGGTATTGAGCGAGTAGGCCTTGGTACAAAAACAGATGATGTCCATGGAGTGAGTTTCAAGATAGTTCAAAGAATCGATCAAGTGATCTTTCTCGGGGCGAAGAGGGGCATTATCATTGAGCAGAAGACCCGATTGAATCAGTTGATTGATGCGGAAGGGCTGATCAATTAAAAAAATATCAAGGCCGCTTTGGCCTAAGGATAGGGCGTTGGCAACAATGGAACCAATCGGGCCGACGCCCAAAATAGCGATTTTAAATTTATGCGACACTGTCTGACTCCAAAGCATAAAGAGCAGCACCGAAGGCCCCCATGGTTTGAGGGGACGGTGGCAGGTGAATGGTAGATTTTAAAGCTTCTTGCAGCGCCACCACCAGCATAGGGTTGTGAAAAACGGCCCCGCCGGTGGCCACAATTTCGTTTTCGATCGTGTCCATCTCCATCACTCGGCGGGCGACAGAATCGAACACTCCCCGCATAATGCCAGCAACATTATTGCCTTCGCGCATATGATGAATGATTTCAGTCGCGGCAAAAACGGTGCA
>JAHFAA010000351.1 GCA_023250775.1 Bdellovibrionales bacterium | reverse complement strand
TTAAGTATTTTGTTATCCCCATTTTGGCCCTCTATTCTTTTCGTGCCATTCCTCCCCAGTATTTCACACAGAAAAAAATTAAATTCGTAATTAATCTTTTTCTGTTCGCCACAACCCTTGCCTCTCTTTCAGGTATTGTGGCCTATTTTACCGACTTCAATTATTTGAGAGGTAGGCCTGGCTGCAACCTTGAGCGCGCATGTGGCCTCTATGGAATGGCGATGACGTATGGTTATGGAATCTCGCTCTTTCTCGTTCCACTAACAGGACTTTTAATTTATCGAAACGAAGTTAAAAAATGGATTCCAACTTGGTGGATGGTGCTTGCATTTGTTGTCAATTTTTCTGGTATGTTCCTCAGCTTTTGTCGTGGCGCTTGGATAGGATATGCGGTTGCCCTGTCCTGCTTTTATGTGAAAAAAAATACAAAACATGTACTCAAAATTGTTGCGACTTCGGCCCTCGTGGCCATTTTGGCCTATAGTTTTTTCCCACCTCTTCACAAATTTGCTGCCGCTCGTGAAAGCTCCAATTCCCAACGCATCTCATTTGCCTACACCGCCATTGCGGCCTTTAAAGAACGACCATTTTTTGGTTGGGGATATCGGAATTTTGAACCGAATGTGAGGGCGTTAAAAGAAAAGTATGATCTCGAATATAAAAACTTCGGCGGGCATGCCCATAATAATTACCTCGAGCATCTAGCTTCAACTGGGATCTTTGGTTTTCTTGCACTGGTAATATTTAGTCTGATCTGGGCCTATGAAAATTTTAAACGCGATGATTTAATTTCCCGCCTAACTTTCCCATTTGTCATTTCCTTTATCGTGTCAGGCCAGTTCCAGTACACCTTTGGTGATGGGGAAAATCTTTTTTTGATTATGGCCGTTTTTATGATCTCAGAAGCATCACTTACCTTCGGGATTTTGGCCAACGACAACACTTAGATTAAATATTGGATGTGTCACCTTGCCCCACAGTCTGAGCCAGAGGGGAAGGATTGATTCAGTGGCGCGCGCATTGCTTAAGTTGCCAAGATCGATAATATTTTTACTATTCCAGCCAAAACTTTCACAGATAAAACCCAAAACCTTTTCTCTCGCTGCTCCGTCATTGCCGCAAACAAAGAGATTATGATCACCGGGAATGAGTGATGGATTAACTGAAACAATGCAACTCACGGTATTGAGTGCCTTAACTACTTTGACCTTAGGAAAAGTTCTCTGAATCTGTTCTCCTAGAGAATCTGTATTGCAGACGAAAAGTGATGGTGGCGTTCCTTTTGAAAAATCTAGAGGGTTCGACACATCAATAAGAACTTTATCAAAAAGATTTTTTTCTCCAGCAAGTTTTAGAGCATCAATGGCATATTGACCCTTCGTGCAATTGAAAATCATCTCGCCGAAATGGGCCGCCTCAAAAAAAGTTCCTGCCTGGGCCTTCGGTCCATTTTTTTTTGCCCACGCGACGGCCTTTTCATTTTTTGCGTGCGCGAACCCATCATAACCTCATGGCCAATACTGACAAGTTTCGTCGCGAAAGCATCACCGACCATTCCTGTTCCAAGCATTCCTATTTTCATAATTCATCCTTCGGTTGTAATAATTTAGTTATTTAATTTTATAGCGAGTTAGCAATTTTGTACTCTAGACAAATGGTGTGGATTTTAAACAGCTCTTCGATATGTTCTACAATCAGTTACAATAATGATGAAAGCATTTTCAAATAAGAAAACTGTTGGCTAACTTATAAACGGGGGATTTTTATGCTAGAAAAAAATTTTGCAGAGAATGCCACTTGTGATCCATTAAAATATTTTGAAAAACCAGAGGAAGTTGTTTTCAATAACGAACTGTCTCGGCAAGAGAAAATTAAGATTCTGGAAAGCTGGAGAGACATGTGCAAAAAAATGGAAATTGCCGAGTATGAAGGAATGAAAGATGTCACCGAAGATCTGTTGCCTCTGATCAATAACAAAATATTAGAATTGACGGCAGAGATCATACCAACTGTGCGACATTGAATTTAGCTGATCAGACGATCGATCTTGGCGGCCAAGATAAAATCACTTTCGACTAGTGAACCGATTTTGTGAGTCCAAATTTCAATATCGAGATGTCCCCAGCCGATGATAAGTTCGGGATGATGTCCTTGCTCTTCTGCAAGGCCCCCCACTCGAGTGGCATATTCCATCGGGGTTTTAAACTCACTAAATTTGAAACTTTTAAAGAGGTGGTTGTTGTCGTGGGTAAGTTCCCAGCCAGGAGCAAGGGACTTTAGAAGCTTCTTTCTTTCCTCAACTGGAAGTGGAGGGATACCGCCTCGGCATGGGATACATTTTTTATTTGCTAATTCTTCCATACGTGAACTTTAGTTAACAATTTTACTTCAGGCAATGGTTAAGATCACTCCAGAGCGATGATCAATATTAGTTTGAGTTACAAGATCATTCATCTTGTTTTTTGCTTTGAACAGAGTAAGTTAAAAATGGGGGTGGTTATGTTCACCGATTTTAAAATTGAAGAGCAAATTGAAAATCATGGACGTGAAGCAATCGAGAGCATTACTTCAACAGTTCAAGCAATTCAAGGTACGTTTGAAAGTATTAAAAATCGCGAAAACGAGCTGACCGTTCATCTCACCAAACTCTCTGAGCAACTTCTTGCATACAAAATGCTTGAAAAGAAATTTATTATCAATAGTGAAGAGGCAATTTCAAATTACTCTTGCGCCAAAGACACGATAGAATCATTCGATAAGACGATTGATCAATTTGTGGCCAGAATTTCCAAGTTGAAGGCCTATATTTTGGATAAACATTTGGCCGGATCATGGCCGAGTCATGAAAAAGACTTCATCGCAACATCGGTTCAGGAAATTGTTAAAAATGCTAAGTCTCTCGAGAATCATCTCGTCGATCTTTCATCGTGTGTTTATTATAATGATCTTGGTGTAGAAGATTAAACCCTCGCTTCTGTAATCTTTTGATATTCAGCCGCTGTTCCCAAATATTCCTCCTCGGAAAAATCATCAACCTGAATACATTCCCAGCGTAATTTTTCTGCTGTTTCAAGGAGATTTAATTCTTCCACGGTAACGATTTTCAAGTCGAGAGCAAGCTGAGACAATGACATGATAGGTTGTTTCGGTAATTTTTTCTCCCGAATCGCATCTTTGATTTTGAGTTCTGCTTCTTCAGCTTTTTTAATAATTTGAAAAGCATGATCCAATCTGGCTAGGGAGTTATGTTTATAATCTTTGGATAAGAATATTCCCTGCGTGAGACGATCTCGTGAGGCGCAATCACGCATCATGAGAGTTGAAATGCTCAGTCCAAGTGCATCAGATGGACCACGAGAAAACGAATTTATGCGTGACCAGGTACCTAAAATATTTCTGATGAACCAGGTGAATCCAGGATTTTTTAGATTCGCGAAGATTCCATCAAACGCCTTTTGAATATTAAGCAGAGCGTATTCCATCGAGTAATGAACCAATGGCAGATCTTCTTTCAGGCCACCTTCAGCCTCATATCTGCGTAGAACGCTGGTACCGATGTAGAGCCAGGAAAGAATATCAGCGTAACGACCAGTAATTTTTTCCTTTGATCGTAACTTTGAGCCTAGGCCAATCAAGGCAAGATCGGCCATGATAGCAAATGTTGCTGAGGCCCATGCTATTTTTTTATAGTAAATTGACGTTGGCCCAGAAATCGGACTCCTGCTCAATCGACCTCGGCTTACACTGAAGACAAAGCTACGACTCATGTTTCTAAAAATATGGCGTGCATGTCCCCAGAATGCCAAATCAAAACTGTCTAGGTCATTTTGTTCGAGAGCTTTTATTTCGTTATAGGCAAAAGGGTGGGCGCGCAAGATGCCTTGGCCAAAAATCATCAAGGTTCTCGTGAGAATATTAGCACCCTCAACAGTAATACCTATAGGATTGCTGATGTGAACATGTCCAATAAGATTTCTTGGCCCAAGCGAGATGCCGGCCCCACCCATGATATCCATGGCGTCATTTAAGCATATTCTTGATAGCTCTGTGGCATTGTACTTGGCCATGGCAGTGACAATGGGAGGTTTTATTCCTTGATTTAGAGCTCCTGTCGTAAATTTTCTCATTGCTTCTAATAGATATGAAATTCCTCCAATCATGGCCAAAGGCTCTGCCACACCTTCAAATTTTCCGATGGATCTTCCGAATTGTTTTCTGATGAGTGCGTGTGATGAAACAATTCTGGCCATTGCAAGTGTGATTCCCGACGATTGAGCTGGAAGAGAAATACCTCTGCCAACGGCAAGGGCCTGCATGAGCATCTGCCAGCCACGGCCAGCATTTTCAATTCCTCCGATGATCTGATCAGCACTGATCACGACGTCATTGCCCTGAGTTGGGCAGTTAAAAAAAGGAACCCCGAGGGGGTCATGCCTTCGACCTACGATCACTCCATCTGCATTTGTAGGCACAAGCGCACAGGTAATCCCAAGAAATTCACCTTTTCCCAATAACTGCTTTGGGTCTCTTAGTTGAAAGGCCAGACCTAAAATTGTTGAGAT
>JAHFAA010000350.1 GCA_023250775.1 Bdellovibrionales bacterium | reverse complement strand
TCCATTTCTAAAGACAATCACAGTGTCATATCCAGAAACAGTGGCGGAATCGAGAGGTTTTAAACCAACCGATTCCACTCCTTTCGTATTGGGCGTTTTATCACTTTGCTTCAGCAAATGATCGAGAGCTTTATTATCTGAAGATGTCTTGATAGCGGCATGCCCATTATAGGAGCGAATTTCAGCACTCGGTACGAGCTTCGGTAAATATTTTTTTAAAGTTTCACACTCTTCCACTGTGGCATCAGTTCCAACAATCAAGAGAACTTTTTGACTCGACTTGAGGGTTGAGGCGGTCACAGGAATTAAGGCCTCCCAGGTTGTCGCGGTTGGCCCGTGGCCAGCGACATCGAGCAGAGGCGCAATGACTCGCTTCGGATTCATGACGGTTTTATAAGACAGACGTCCCTCATCACAAATCCAATGTGCATTAACCTTGGAATTGTAGAGGGGCACTAATCGATAAATAATCTCTTTTTCGGAATGAACCTCTATATTGCATCCCTTGGCGCATCGATCACACACCGAAGCGTCATGACGCAAAAACCAAACACGTTTCTGAAATCGAAAGTCACTCCAGGTCAGCGCGCCGACAGGACAGAAGTCACTCAGACAGCCCTGGTAGTCATTGATCAAACCTTTGCTCTCATCCCCAACCGTGAGTTCTTTTTTCCAACCGCGATTGAGCATAGTGAGATCAAAAGTCTTGGTCACTTCCTCGGTGAAGCGAACACATCGCTCGCAGGCCACGCAGCGATTCATATTCAAAACAATTTTATCCGAGAGACGGCGGGTTGAAGACTGAGGAAAAACTCTCTTCTCTTCACAAAAGGCACTCCGACTTGGCCCATATTCAAAGGTGTAATCTTGCAGCTCACAATTTCCCGCCTTATCACAAACGGGACAATCCAAAGGATGATTGGCCAAGAGACAATCTTGGACTCCGGCGCGACTCTTCAAAACTTTTTCTGAGCGCGTCTGCACTACCATGCCATCGGTGGCAGGAGTAGAACATGCGGTCATGAGCTTTGGCGCTTTCTCGACTTCCACCGTACACATGCGACAAGTTCCGGCAATGGCCAAACCAGGATGATAACAATAGCGTGGAATATGGGCAGCAACCCCCGCCCTCTCTGCAACCTGCATGATCGTTTCCCCGGGAGCAAATTCCACAACCTTGCCATCCATCGTCAGCTTGGGCAAAGGTTTGGCATCTGGGCCTGTGGGCGCCACAAGGGGCTTTCTATCTGAACAGTAATTCAAATCGACTTGGGTTTTAGAAATTTCATAACTAGACATGAGCAACTCCTCTGTCAGATGAAGCAGAATGGGAGTGAGGGTGTCCATTCTTATGAAACGGGCACCCCTTTTGGATAATATGTTGTTCGAACTCACTTCTAAACTTGCGCACGGCCGAGAGTGCCGGCCCTGTCACAGCATCGGCAAAGGCACAAATGGTCTGACCGGCCATGTTGCCACAGATGGCAGCGATGGTATCAAGATCGGCCATGGTGCCACCACCGCTTTCTATGCGTTGGAAGAGCTGCGCTAACCAATGACTTCCCTCACGACACTGCGTGCACTGCCCGCAAGATTCGTGTTCATAGAATTTCAGAAGAATACAGGCCATTTCGACAATACAAACAGTTTCATCAATGACGATGACCCCGCCAGAACCGGCCATACTGCCGGCCTTCATCAAAGCATCAAATTCTAATTTAACGTCAATATCATCGGCCGAAAGCATCGGAGCAGAGGCCCCGCCAGGAATCACGGCCTTGAGTTTTTTTCCACCACGAACTCCACCACAATGTTCAATCAATTCACGAATTGTAATCGTCAAAGGGAGTTCATAAATGCCAGGTCTGGTAATGTGTCCGGAGACGCCATAAAGTCTTGTGCCCCCTGATCTTTCGGTTCCCATGGCGGCAAATTTTGCGGCACCTTCATTAATAATGTAAGGAACCGAGGCAAAAGTTTCGACGTTATTTACACAAGAAGGCATTCCAAAGGCACCGACTTGGGCAGGAAACGGCGGCTTCAAGCGCGGCTCCCCTCTTTTGCCTTCGAGCGAATTGAGCAAGGCAGTTTCCTCACCACAGATATAGGCTCCAGCACCGCGATAAATATAAATATCAAAAGAATGTTGAGTCCCGTAAAGATTTTTTCCAAGGTGTCCCTTGGCACGAGCTTCATTCAACGCGAATTCCAGCATTCTGGCCTCGCGAAAGAATTCTCCACGGATATACAGGTAGGCCACGTTAGCACCAATGGCAAAAGAAGCGATAATCATCCCTTCAATCATGGCGTGGGGGTTCTTGGTAATAATCAGACGATCTTTAAATGTTCCGGGCTCCCCTTCATCAGCATTACAGACTAAGTATTTTGTCTTTTTATTGTCCTTGGGCATGAACGACCATTTCATCCCAGCAGGAAAACCGGCACCACCACGGCCACGCAAATTCGACTTCTTCACTTCATCAATAATCTGATCAGAAGTCATTGTCGTGAGGGCGCGTACAGAGGCCTTATAGCCACCGTTCTTCACATAATTGTCAATTTTATAACTGTCTTTTTCCTGAATATATTTGGTGATTACGAGATCGTTCATAGCGAAACTCCCGTCTTGAACTCGTTTCTCGAGTTACATCCAATATCTTTCTTACCTGCCGCCAATTGAGCATCCAAATCATCCAGCAGCTTATTCAGTCGTTCAACATTGAGACCTTCATAGTAATCTTCATTTACCTGAATGGCGGGAGCAGTCCCACAGGCCGCCAAACATTCAACTTCCGAGAGCGTGTAATTACCGTTTTTGGTTGTTCCGCCGCACTCCACTCCCAAACGTTTCTCGATACAACTTAAAAGCTCAGGCGAACCATTGAGCCAACAGGAAACATTCATACATACTTGCAGGTGAACCTTGCCCACAGGTTTTTGATTAAACATGGTATAAAAGGTGACAACCTCTCGCACTTTTGAAAGAGGCAAATGTAAGAACTCGGCAATCTCTTTTATCGACTCAGCTGAAACCCAGCCTTTTTCTTCTTGCACGAAATGCAGCGCCGGAATTAAGAGCGCCTGCTCTGTTGGAAATTGATGCCGCATTTTCTCTAATCGCTCTTTGACTTTTTCTGATAGGGCCATAACTTCTCACCTTTTTAAAACTATCGATCTAATTCTCCAGCAATAATATTGACGCTCCCAAGGGCCGCAATGGCATCAGGAATTTTGTCTCCGACAATTGAATGCTCAAAGCTTTGAAAGAGCATGAAGGAAGGCGACTTGATTCGCATTCTCCAGGCCTTTGGGCCGCCACGACTTACAATATAAAATCCAAGCTCACCGTTAGGCCCTTCCACGCCGGTGTAGACTTCACCTGGAGGAACATCGATGCCTTCCATGAAAATTTTAAAATGCTGAATAAGAACTTCCATCTTTGTATAGACATCTTTTTTATCAGGAATACGCACACGAGAATCATCAACCCAGATAGAACCACCGGGCAATTTGGCAATACACTGCTCGATGATACGTGCACTCTGTCGCATTTCTTCCATGCGAACAAGATAGCGATCATAAACATCACCGTGTGTTCCAATCGCGACATCAAATTTCACATCATTGTAAGCATAGTAAGGACGATCACGGCGCAAATCTAAATCAATCCCTGAGGCGCGAAGGCATGGACCGGTGATGGAAAATTTAAGGGCCTCAGTTTTACTCAAAACACCTACACCCTTGGTTCGATCAATCCAAATGCGATTACTAGTGAGAAGTCCGTCAATTTCATTTAAGGAAAGAGGAAACTCTTTCACAAACTTTTGCAAACGCGGGATAAAGTCATCCGGCAGATCACGGCACATGCCACCAACTCTCGAGGCAGATGTCGTCAAGCGCATCCCACACAGAGACTCAATCATGGTGTAGGCCTCTTCTCGCCAGTGATACATCAACCAAAACACCGTCATAGCACCCATGTCGAGTGCATTGATGGCCACGCAAATAATGTGATCAATAATACGGGAAAGTTCCATGAGCATCATGCGCACCCACATGCATCGCTCGGTGACTGAAATTCCCATCAGATTTTCAACCGTCATACAGTAGGCAATATTGTTGTTGAGGGCCGAACAGTAATTGAGGCGATCGGTATAAACGATCCATTGATGGTAGGTTTTCGCCTCACCCAGCTTTTCGATTCCGCGATGGAGATAACCTAGTTCACAGGCGGAATCTTCAATGGTCTCACCGTTAATTCGGCACATAACCCGCAGAGTTCCATGCATGGCGGGGTGAGCGGGACCAATGTTAATTAAAACATTTGGATTATAAAAATCGGATAGATTTTTCCCGTCTACCAAATTATCCCATTCATGACTGTCTTCTTTTCCCATAAATGCTTCCTTTCTACTTATTCTTTGGCACTGAGTGGGCGCCGAGGTGAAAAGGCACGTTGTCAGCAAATTGCTGTCGCTGCTTCAAGGGATATTCTTTCCTTAACGGAAACCCAGTGAATCGTTCATCCATTAAAATGCGTCGTAAATTGGGATGGCCTTGAAAGCTG